>JAGBZV010000052.1 GCA_017628075.1 Clostridia bacterium | reverse complement strand
ACCATGCGCATCCGCGAGGGCGACCCGCTTGAGATCTACACCGACCGCGAGGGCGAGGTCATCTTCAAAAAATATTCCCCCATCGGAGAGCTTGTCGATTTTGCCTCTCAATACGCAGAAAGCCTGTATAAGACCTGCGGGATCCCCGTTGCCGTCTGTGACCGCGACAGCATCGTTGCAGCCTCCGGCATCTCAAAAAAGGAATTTCTCGACAAAAAAATCTCCCAGGCGCTTGACGGCGTGATCGAGGGGCGTTCCTTGTACACGGCGGCCAATGGCACCGAATCCCGCATCATGCTGACGGAGGATGAGCGCGGTGGGATCTGCGTCGTTTGCGCGCAGCCCATCTTCACGGAGGGGGATGTCATCGGCTGCGTTGCCGCGGTAGCAAACGAGGAGCTGTACGCCGCACGCACAGAGCGTACTGCATTGGAAACGGAGGTCAAGCTCATCCGCACCGCTGCCGCCTTTCTCGGACGCCAGCTGGAGAGCTGACGGTGTCCGTCATACGCATATCCCGCATATAAAAAGCAGAGAGCACCGATGGAAACACAGTCCATCGTGCTCTTTTTTATTATGCCCCACCGATAAAAAACAGATCCGGCGCAGCGCTCTTAACAGAGCGTCACGCCGGGGGACGATACAGAACAGAAGATCAGGTATCCTGTTTTACGGCCTTGCCCTTCCATCTTCCAAGCCGATAGAACAGCACGGTCAGCACAGCACCAAGCACCCACGACAACAGCAGGGAGATCTGGACACATTCCTTCTGTCCGTAGGGCAGCTCTGCCGTTCTCGTCAGATACGAGATACCGTATGCAATCGGCACGCGCACAACGACCGTCGTGATAAGGGAGATCCACATCGGTGTCATCGTATCACCTGCGCCGCGCATGATGCCGGAAAGACTCTGCGAAATGGCAACGGCAATATATCCAACGGCAAGAATGGTCATCAGGTAGTAGCTCAGATCGACCAGCTCCTGCGTTTCCGTAAAGATGTGCATCAGCGATTTTCCAAGCAAAAGAATGACGCCGGTGATCGCAGCAGACGTACCTACTGCCATCCACGTGCCCTGCTTGGCACCCTGAAGGACACGGTCATACCGGCCTGCGCCTACGTTCTGTCCGGCGAAGGTCGTCAGCGCCATACCAAAGGAGAAGTTCGGCATCATGGCAAAGCCGTCCACACGCATGACGACGACGTTTGCCGCGATAAACTGCTCTCCGAAGCAGTTGGTCAGGGACTGAACGATAATCATTGCAGAGGAGAAGATGGCCTGTGTCAGACCGGACGGCAGACCGAGCCGCACGATGGTCTTGACGTAGGAGCCGACCGGTCGCAGGTGCGCCGGTGAAAGATCGAAGTTTTCACGCATCCGTGTGAGCTTGACCATACAGCAGATCGAGGATACGACCTGCGCGATGACCGTTGCCAGCGCAACACCGGGAACACCCATCCCGAACACGGCGACAAACAAAAGGTCAAGGACGATGTTGATGACCGTGGCGACCAGCAGATACAGCAGCGCAGATATGGAATCGCCCATACCGCGGATGATACCGGAGAGGATGTTGTAATACGCAAGACCGGCGATACCGATCAGGGAGATCTGAAGATATCCCGTGCAGTCCGCCAAGATCGATTCCGGGGTATTGAGCGCAACGAGGATCGGACGGATCAGGGGCAGCATCACGGCAATCAGAATGACGCAGCTGATGGCAGTAACGGTAATGCAGTTGCCGATGGTAAGCGAAAGGCTCTCGCGGTTGCGTGCACCGTAATACTGTGAAACCATGATGGTCGCACCCGCCGAAATACCAATAAACAGCACGAGCAGCATATTGATCAGAGGGGTTGCAGAGCCAACTGCAGACAGTGCGTTATCACCAATAAATTTTCCGACGACAATGGTATCGACCGTACTGTACAGCTGCTGGGCAATATTGCCGATGAGCATCGGAAGTGTAAACGCAAGAATGCTCCTCCACGGCGTGCCAACGGTCATATCGGTCGGTGCAAACAGCTTCTTATAGACAGAAGTTTTCAATCGGGCAGTTCTCCTTTCAACGGCAGAAATTCATCTTACGATTTTTTATTATACCATATTTCTGCATGAAATGCAACAGAAAATGCAAAAAAAAGGAGAAAAGTCGTGGGAGCGTCTTGCGTTTTTTTCCGATATATGGTATACTTATGAAAATACCCAAACACAAAGGAGGCCTCCCCATGGTCAAATCCACCCCCTGTGCTCCTCGCCGCACCCAATATCTTGCCGTCGGCATTTTTGCAATGCTGTTTTCCGGCGTGCTGTATGCATGGTCCATCCTCAAGATTCCCTTTTCCGAGGATTTCGGCTGGAGCGCCGACGCACTTTCCCTCAATTTCACGTTAACGATGTGCTTTTTCTGTCTGGGTGCGATCGTCGGAAGCCTGCTTTGCCGCAGATGCGGTCCGCGCGTATCCCTGATTGTTTCCGGCATCCTTGTCGGCTGCGGATTTTCCATAACGGCCTTTCTTACGCCCGCACAGCTCATCCTGCTCTACGTCGCTTACGCCGCGTGTGCAGGCTTCGGCATCGGCATTGCGTACAACGTCGTGGTATCCACCGTCACCGCGTGGTATCCGGACCGCAAGGGCTTCTGCTCCGGCTGTCTGATGATGGGATTCGGCTTCAGCACCCTTCTGCTCGGAAACGGCATCAGTATTCTGTTCGATGCGCCCGCCGTCGGTCCTAAGAAAACATTTCTTCTGCTGGCCGCCGTCCTGGCAGCAGTCCTTGTGACAGCCGCGATGATTTTGCGTGCACCGACGCCCGACACACCTCTGCCCAAGCCCGCCGCACGCCGCACCGATTCCGAAAAGGACGGTGTCAGCGCCATCGAGTGCACCACCGCCCAAATGCTGCGGCGCTTTTCCTTCTGGCGTGCGTTTTTGTGCCTGGCGTTCATTACGGCCGTCGGCAACTCGGTCATCAGCTTTGCGCGTGATCTTGCCCTGTCCGTCGATGCATCTCCCTCACTTGCAACCACGCTTGTCGGTGTGCTTGCCGTCTGCAACGGTCTGGGACGGATTTTGACCGGCGCGGTATTTGACGCGCTCGGACGCCGCACGACGATGATCGCCGCCAACGCGCTGACCATCACCGCCGCAGCCATAACGCTCACGGCAGTCCTTCTGCACTCCTTGCCCGTCTGCATTGCCGGTCTGTGTCTGACAGGCCTTTCCTACGGCTCCAGCCCCACGCTGACCTCCGCGTTTACCTCTGCATTCTACGGACAAAAGCATTTCTCCGTCAATTACAGCATCACCAACTGCAACCTGATCGTTGCGGCCTTCATTGCATCGCTGTGCAGCAATCTGATGACGCGAACCGGCGGCTTTACTGCACCGTTCGTGCTTCTTCTGCTTCTCTCCGTGTGCGCACTCGTTCTGAATATCACCGTGCGCCGTCCGTAAGCCGTGGATACCGCCCTCCCGGCGTTTTGCGGCTCGATAATATAAAAAAAATGGAGCATCCGCACCTCTCCTTGAGGTACGTATGCTCTGCTTTCGTTACAGATGTCCCTCTGTCATTCATAGTGCCTCATATGCCAGCGGATCTTTCTTCTCCATTTGGTGCGATTGATTCAAAGATCGTTTTCGTCGGCACGGGGCGTCGGAGCCGTGCGGCCTCCGCGTACTCCTCCTCCGTGCGCACCGTCCATACAAATCCCGGAGCTGCCATCCATTTCGTCGTCAGAAGCACGGGCAGCGCGTGTGCGTAGCGTTTGTCGTACGCAATAAAATGCGGGCGCGAGAGCACGTTCGTAACCATAAAGCTCAGGAGCAGATGGAGGAGCGTCGGGCGCTTTTCACGGAAGACGTCCGTATAGAGCTGTCCGCGCAGGACGTGTCTGCGATGCTTTTTATACCACGCAAGCAGCAGGGGATTGAAGGACTCCACGCAATAAACGCCGTTATATCCGGCCAAAATCGCATCTGCCGCAGGGCACAGCGCAGTATCGGCGCTCTCGCCCTTCAGCTCAATGAGCAGCGGCACGCGGCCTCCGACCGCATCGAGCACCTCGCGCAGCGTTGGAATCCGCTCCTGCGTCGTTTTTCCGTCGGCGTCATACAGATACAGCCCCGAAAGCGCCTCTGCCGTGCACGCGGAAACCTCCGCCTGTACGCCCGTCATGCGTGCAAGGTGATCGTCGTGAAACACGACCACCTCGCCGTCTGCGGAGAGGCGGATATCCAGCTCAATGCCGTATCCCGCATCTGCGGCGGCACGGAATGCGGCAAGCGAATTTTCGGGAATTGCACCGCCGTGCAGACCGCGGTGCGCGTAATGGGTACAAAGCGAGGGATTGTCGCCGCCCGCAAGCCGGGCAGGTGCAATCAGAAACAGGTACAAAACCGCACCTGCAAGCACAGCCGCAAAAACGATCAGCATAGAACGTCCCCTCCGTCAGTCATCGCCGTCCGCGCCAAGCTGCTCCAGAAGGCTGTCCCGTTTGCCGGGCAGAGAGTCGCCGTGACGGACGAACAGCATCGTAACGAAGGCAAGCCCAACGAAGATCGCGGCGTATGGGAAAAGCGTACGCATTCCAACGTAGGTCAAAAATGCGCCGGACAGAATCGGCGTGACGATCTGCGCGCTCATGCTGGCAGTATAGTAGTAGCCCGTATAGCGGCCGACGTCGCCCGACTGTGCCATTTCCACGACCATAGGATAGCTGTTGACGTTGATGGTGGCCCAACCGATGCCTGCAAGCGCAAACAGGCCGTTCATAACCCACAGGTTGCTTCCCGCACCCATGAAGGACGCCGCACCGAATGCCGCACCGAGGATGATAACGCCGGCAAGAATCGTCTTTTTCCGTCCGATTTTGGACGCAACGATACCGACGGGGATATAGGAAACGATGGCCGCCGCCTGTGCAACGATCAGCGTCAGGTTATAGTCGAGCAGAAGCACGTCACCTGCATACACGGAATACTTGCTCGTCACGGCGTTATAGCCCATATACCAAAGCGCAACTGACGCAAGCAGGAAGCAAAGCGAGCAAAGCTCCGCACGTGTCAGAGAACGGTGTGATACGGACACAGCTTCCTCCGCGCCGTCAACGGTATCGTTGAAGCGATCCGCCTCTGCCGCCCACTGCGTTTCACGCACGCGCAGGCAGAAGATAAGCAGGGCGATCAGCATAATGAGCGACACAACCATAAAGAATACCGTATAGGACATCAGGGTGTTCCCCGGCTTACCCGTACCGAACACGATGCCGAGCACGAGCACGAGAATACCGCCTGCCGTTCCCATGAGGTTGATAACGGCATTCGCGCGGGAGCGCAGAGGCTTGGGGGTAACGTCCGGCATAAGCGCCACGGCGGGAGAGCGGAAGGTTGACATTGCCAGAAGCACGCAAAGCAGCAGGAAAACGAACACGGCAAGCACGACGGGATTTTCGCAGGTTGCCCGCCACGCATATGCCTGTCTTGCGTGTGTCAGATGCGTCAGATCGGCATCGGGGGAATTCATGGCGTCAAGAAACGCTTTTTCGCTGCCGTAGATCTGTGCAAGCGACGTTTTCGACGCGCCGCCGGCGCTGCCAAGGCCCTGCTCCCACGTAATATCTGCGCGATACAGTGCAAGGAGCGCGTCGCTGCGCTCCTCCGAGGCCTCCTCGCTTGTGACGGCGGAGATATCGGAAATGGAATTCAGCTGAAGCTGGTCAGCAAAGGACAGGCCGACAAACAGGATCGCCGCAACGATGGTGCCCACGAGAATGAACGGCGTGCGGCGGCCGTGCTTTCCGCGGCAGCGATCGGACAATGCGCCGAAGACCGGCAGAAGAAAGACCGCAAGAACGTTGTCCAGCGCCATGATGATACCGGACCAGAACTGCGACAGACCGAATTTATCGGTCAGAATTTTCGGGATGATGTTGTCGTAGGCCTGCCAGAATACGGTAATCAGAAAGAACGCAAACCCGACGAACAGCGTTCGCTTGTAATTGAGCTTCATGAGGGATCTCCTTTTCGATTCGTTCTGCCGCGGAGCGTCATACCCCGAGGCGTCTTATCCACATTGTATCATGAACTGCCCGCCCTGTCAACCTCTTTCCGCATTTTTCTGTGAGAAATCCGCCAAAGCCTGCCGTCCGAAAAAAAGCAGGGCCCGGGACGGGGATCTCCCCCATCCCGGACCGGTTTCACCGCGGGCGCGTTTACTGCGGCTCGGACGTATCTGCTTCTGTATCCGTCTTCGTTTTCGTTTTCAGCCAAATGAGCAGAACGGAAATGTCCGCCGGGCTGATTCCGGATATGCGGGATGCCTGTCCGATGCTTTCCGGACGGATCCGCTGCAGCTTCTGCGCCGCCTCAATACGGATCCCGCGGATCGATAAATAGTCGGCATCGTGCGGCAGCAGCGTGTTCTCAAGACGGCGGAATTTTTCGACCTCCGCCATCTCGCGCGCAATATAGCCCTCGTACTTGATTTCTATCTGCGCCCTCTCCAGCACGGCACGCGGAAGGGGCGGGCGCGTCGTATCCACCGGGGCAAGCACGGCGTAGTCCAGCTGCGGACGGCGCAGCAGCTCGTGCAATCGCACGCCTGTCGTCGGCGCGGGTGTGCCGCGCTCCTCACAGATACGCCGAAGTGCATCCGTTGGCGGGAGGGACGTGGATTTTGCACGCAGGATCTCTGCACGGATGGCCTCCTGCTTTTCCAAAAACGCCCGATAGCGCTCCTCTCCCACAAGGCCAATCTCGTAACCGATCGGTGTCAAGCGTGCGTCGGCGTTGTCCTGCCGCAAAAGCAGGCGGTACTCCGATCGGCTCGTCATGACTCGATACGGCTCATTCGTTCCCTTGGTCACAAGGTCGTCGATCAACATTCCGATGTACGACGTTTCGCGCGTCAAAATCAGCGGCTTGCGGCCGAGAATCTTCTGTGCGGCGTTGATGCCCGCAACGATTCCCTGCGCCGCGGCCTCCTCGTAGCCGGAGGTACCGTTGAACTGACCTGCGCCGTAAAGACCGGAGATCTCCTTGAACTCCAGCGTCGGTGCAAGCTGTGTCGGATCAATGCAGTCGTATTCGATGGCGTACGCCGTACGCATCATTTTTGCGTGTGCCATACCGGGAAGCGATGCCAGCATCTGTCGCTGAACCTCCTCCGGCATGGAGGAGGAAAAGCCCTGCACGTAGATCTCCTCCGTCTGCCATCCCATCGGCTCAAGAAATAGCTGGTGGCGCGGCTTATCGGAGAAGCGCACGACCTTATCCTCAATAGACGGGCAGTACCGCGGCCCAACGCCGTGGATGCGGCCCGCATAGATGGGGCTGCGGTCAAGATTCGCACGGATGATCTCGTGCGTCTGTTCATTGGTATACACGACGTGACATTCCGTCTGCGGAAGGGCGCGATACGCATCCCCGTCCGTTCTCACGGAAAACGGCTCCGTATCCGTCTCGCCCGTCTGCACCTCAAGCCCCTCATAATCAATGGAGGATCGCAGAACACGCGCCGGCGTTCCCGTTTTGAAGCGCATCACGCGCACGCCCTCACGCGAAAGCGCGGAGGTCAGCTCGTTTGCCGGAAGCATTCCGTCCGGACCGGATGGGAAGGACACCTCACCGACGATCACCTCTCCGCGCAGAAAGGTCCCTGCACAGAGGATCGCCGCCTGCACCTCCCACACCGCACCGTACTTGGTGGTGACGGAGGTTACGCGCCGGCGCCCCGCCTCGTCCTGCTCGCATCCGAAATCAACGATCTCCGCCTGTATCATCGTCAGATTCGGCGTCTGCTCGACGGTCTGCTTCATCAGCGTGCGGTACGCCTGCCTGTCTGCCTGCACGCGCTTGGAATGGACCGCAGGTCCCTTTCCGAGATTCAGCGTGCGGCTCTGGATCGTCACACGGTCTGCGGCATAGCCCATTTCTCCGCCCAGCGCATCGATCTCATACACAAGGTGTCCCTTGCCCGTTCCGCCGATGGACGGATTGCATGGCATATTGCCAACCGCATCCAAATTTATCGTAAAAAGCACGGTATCAAGACCGAGCCTCGCACACGCGAGCGCGGCCTCGATGCCTGCATGGCCCGCACCGACAACGGCAACGTCAGCCACTCCTGCCTGATAGGTTCTCATGAAAACTCGTTCCTTAAATGATATGTATGTGCCGGGGACTCCGGCTTTGCCCGGCATTTATTTGCTCATCATGCGCAAAACCTGCCAGCCGACGGACTTTTCGTAGAGTGCAACCATGCCGCAGGAGGGCGCGGACACGTGCGTAAACACCTGCGGAAGCACCCAGCGTCCTTCCGTGTCGATCATGCCCTTGTATCCGTTGGCATCACCGACGGCAGCAAGGCCGGAAATGAACGGCGTTGCGTAGGAATACTCCGGCTGAAGGATCCACTCATTCTTATAATTCATATAGCCGTAGAGGCCCGTTTCTCTGTTGCGCAGAAGCATCACGCCGTCAGAATATCCCTCCAGCGTATAGCCGAACGGCAGCGGATACTCGTTTCCTCTGATATCGTACAGCACGGAGCGGTCGTCGGACTTGATATAGTACCACGTCTGGTAGGTCTCCAGATTCTCGCGGAAGCGGATGCGTGTCAGGCCGTGGCTGAAATAATACGTACCGATCGCCTCGATGCCGTTCGTATCGGGCAAGGTGACCTCGTCGTAGGTTGCAAAGACCTCGGGCTTCTGGTAGTTGACCGAATAAACGACCTCACCCTGCTCGTTGATGAAATACATTTTATACCAGTCAAACGCCACGGCATAGCCGTCGTGGAAATTGTACGCCGCGACGTATCGCGGATAGATGAGCACGCGCCCGGTTTTTGCGTTCTTATATCCCCACGAGCCGTATTCGTAATAGCGAACGATATCGCAGTCACTCTCACCGTAATCCAGCGGCGCATCGAAGGACAGTCCCACGTCGGAGAGCGCGTGGGGGCGCTCGTCCGTATAGTCGGAGAGAACCCACTTGCCATCCTCGGACAGCGTATAATAGGTATAAACGAGGAACTCCCGCTTTTCCTTATCCGGAAGGAACTCGCCGGATTCCTCAAGCCGTCCGGTAAACTCGTTCTTCTGCATAATGGGAATCTCTACCTCGCGGATGACGCGGTCGATGACAGCAAACAGCGGCTTGCCGTTTTTGTCGCGCAGCTCCGTGAGCACGAATTCGTCCTCATTATAGTCGGAGAGGACCGTCGTGCCGTTGGGATTCAGAAGCGACAGCTTGCCGTTGACGTCACGGATAATATATCCGTTGCGCAGAAGCACCGCGGGGCGCTTCGTTGAAACGAAGACCTCCTCGGTATAAAAGCAGCCGCGCTCGTACTCGGTGGTAACGACGGAACGGGCGTCGTAGCTGGAATAGGAAAACGACGGTCCAAAGCCGGAGATTCCAAGGTTGGCAAGCACCGTTTTTCCTTCCGTATAAATGCCGGCGGTCTGATTCGTATAGCCTGCGGAAATGAGCGCCCGCGCCTTTTTCAGCGCGGCGATCACAGAGGATGCCGTAACCTCCTCCGTGTCGGGCGGATTTGTAACGGGCGGATCATCGGGCGTGATCCCGGTATCCGTCCCGCCCTGCTCCGTATCCGTTCCGGGGACGTCTGTATCGGGCGGCGGTGTGCTGTCGTCGGAATCCTCGGTTTCGACCGTATCATCGCCGCCAGACGAGCCAATCGGCACGCGGTCGATAAACGTCAGGTCAAAATATCCGCGCAGATACATCGCAGAAGCCGCTGTCAGCGCAAGCAGCAGCGCAAGGGCAACAAGACGGACGGCCTGTGTTCCGATAAAATGAAGATGGCGATTTTTCATGCAGAATTCCTTTCGTTGGATGGCATTTTTGCGTCCGCGGCAAGCCGCCGGACCGTCACTTATGATACTTCCCGCCGCCGAGAATATTCATGGCGCGGTAGAGCTGTTCACAGAGAATGACACGCATGAGCTGGTGCGGAAAGGTCATCGGAGAGAAGGACAGCCGCCAATCGGCGCGTGCCTTGACTGCGCCCGACAGCCCGTCGGAGCCGCCGATGATAAATACGACGTCGGAGTAGCCGCTCGTGGCGATCTCGTCCAGCCGCCGTGCAAATTGCTCGGAGGAGCAGGACTTGCCCTCAATGCAGAGTGCGCAGACGTACGCGCGCCGGGGGATCGCATCGAGGATGCGTGTGCCCTCCCGCTCAACGGCCGCCGTGATCTGTGCGGGGGACGGATGCTCCGGCAGGTACTCGTCCTTGATCTGAAGCTCCGTCACGTTTGCGTACGCGCCAAGGCGCTTGACGTATTCCTTTATCGCATCCGACAGGTATTTTTCCTTGATGGTCCCCACGGACAGGACGGTAATATTCAGCACGGCGTGCCCTCCCTCTGCCCATTTCCGGAGCACGCACCGGTCAGGCGATCTTTCCTTTATAATATATATAGTATACTCCAACTCCGGCACTTTGTCAAGGCAATCGGAAAAAAGTCACGGAATCGTAACGATTTCCCCTCTGCGAATCTGATAATTCGGTGAAAGTACTTGCCGTTTTCGCCGTTTTGTGATACAATAAAGAAAAACCAAGATACAACGAAGGAGCCCACTATGCTTTTTTCCGTAAACAACGCCCCGAATCCGCAAAAAACGAACACGCCGCAGGAGGCAGACCGCATTGACCGCGCCATCCGTCTTGCTGTCATCGCCGTCATCGCGCTTTCTGCCGTTTTTATCATCAATATGCTCTCCACGCGCATCTTCATGCCGTCCTCCAATTACAAAAACGGCATCGAGGCAATGCAGCAGGGGCGGTATGCCGAGGCGATGGAGTGTCTGAGCGCCGCCGGCGACTACAAGGATGCTGTGGATCAGCTTGCGCGTGCAAAGCAGCTGTTTGCCAATCAGCTTGCCGGAAAGGAAAACGCGCTGTTCTACACCTCCGAGGCAATGCCGTGGATTTCCGTGACAGGGGACGGCTGCGTTTCCTTTGACAACACCCGCTACGAGAACGTCTGGGACCGGCTTCCCAACGCAGGGACGCTCCTCATTCCCGACGTGCTTGACGGGATCCTCGTTACGTCAATCGAGAATAAGGCCTTTCTCAACGCGGACAAGCTGACCTCCGTGGTCCTGCCCGACAAGGTCACCGTGATCCCGGAAAGCTGCTTTTACAACGCGGAGGCGCTTGCATCCGTCACGCTTCCCGCATCGCTGCAGGTCATCTCGCAGCGTGCTTTCATCAACTGCTACGAGCTGACGTCAGTGGTACTTCCCGCAGGTGTCAGAGAGATCGGTCTTCGCGCCTTCAACAACTGCTACTCCCTGACGTCTGCCGATCTTTCCGCGTGCAGCGGACTGACGAGGCTGGAGTCCTTTACGTTTTCCGAATGTGTTGAGCTCACGACCGTATCACTGCCTGCCTCGCTGACCTTCATCGGAGAAAACGCCTTCATTTCCTGCGACGCACTCAAAACCGTCCGGTTTGCAGGCACCAAGGAGCAATGGGACGCAATTGAGATCGCGGCGGGCAACGAGGCGCTTGCCGATGCGCAGATCATCTTTGGCGGAGCGCAATAATCCCACCGTCTGAATACCGCATCCCAAAAAACGAGGGTGCTGCAAGTCAAAGCCTGCAGCACCCTCGTTTTTTGTTTATTTATCCCAATCCCGCTTATCCTTGAGCGCATCGTACATCTCCAAGTAGCTGGTATGTCTGGATTTTGGAATCGCCTTCTCTGCTACCGCATCGAGAATGGCACAGCCGTCCTCCTTGGTATGGGTGCACTTGGTATACCGGCAGCGGCCGATATAGGGCAAAAACTCTCTGAACGTATACGGCAGCGCCTCCACGGAGAAGAAATCAAACCGCACGAAATCGAGCATGGAAAAGCCCGGTGTATCTGCAAGAAAGCCACGGTACGTCCCGTCGGTCACGGCAGGCAGGGAAAAGAGCCTGACGTCGCGCGTGGTATGCTTTCCGCGTGCAATCTTTTCGCTGATGACACCCGTTTCCAGATCAAGACGTCCGAACAGCCGGTTCATGAGCGTCGATTTGCCGACACCCGATGCGCCGCAGAACGCCGCGGTCGTTTCGTCGCCAAAGGTGCGCAGGTACGCAGCAATCTCCGCATCGCCCGCGCCCCCCTCCTCCGTAACGAGGACGGTAAAGCCGCACCGCTCGTACTTGGTGCGCATCTGCGCGGCGCGGTGTGCATCGAGGTCTGCCTTCGTCACGACGAGGACCGGCTCAATCCGGTTTTCCTCTAAAATACACAAAAGCTTATCCAAAAAACGCAGGGAGGGATCGGGATCGCGTGCCGCCGCCGTCACGAACATCACGTCAAGATTTGCCATTGCCGGACGAATCAGCGCATTGCGGCGCGGAAGGATCTCGGCAAGCATGGCTCCCGTCTGTGCGCCGCGGGTATCGGACGATTCCCGTGCCGCCTCCGTATCCACGCTGACACGCACGCGGTCACCAACCAGCGGCGTCATTCCCTCATGACGGAAATTTCCGCGTGCACGGCAATCCGTTTCCCGTCCGCTTGCATCACGCACGGTATACAGGCCGCCGATACCGCGCACGATAATGCCGTCCCAAACGGTATTCACTGTGCGCCTTCCTCCGTGCCGCTTTCTTCCTCCGTATCCTCCTCCGTACCCGGCGGAACGTAATTGGGGCCGCCGGAAACCGTAAAGTCAATCTTCGTTGCGGATTTTGGAACCTTCGTGAACTCGGGCTTGGACTGTGCGAGGACCGTACCGATGGCCTGGTCAGACACGACGTAGATGACCTTACCGAGTGCCAGATCGTTTTCCAGAAGCAGTCTGGTTGCCTCCTCGCGCGTCAGGCCGAGGAAATTGGGGACCGAAACGTACTCAATCTTCTGACCGAGGGAAACGTACAGCGTAACCATATCACCGGACGAAACCGTATCGCCGGCCGGCGGATCCATTTTATAGACGTGCCCCTCAATCGCCGTATCGTGATATTCGCGGATGATCTCACACCGCAGGCCCATGCGCTTCAGAAGCAGCTCCATCTGACGGTAATCCTGATTGGTCAGATCCGCCAGCTTGAAGGTTTCCGCGCCGCGCGAAACGGTCAGCGTAACGACGCACTTCTGTCCGTGCCGCTCGGATACCTTTTTCGAAACGCCCTCTGCCGGCTCCTGTGCAATAACGGTATTGACAGGTGCCTCTGCATCGTACACGGTATCGATCCGAATCTCGTAGAACTGCGCATATTCCATGGAGGAAAGCAAATCCTCAGAATACAGCATACCAACGAAATTTTCCACCTTAATGGTCTGATAATCTGCGTTTTCATCGGCTGTGATCATTTTATCGAGCATATAGAACGCACCGACGCCGACCACGATCAGAAAGGACACGGCAACGCCCAGAATCACCGGGAACATCGACCGGCTGCCGCGGCGCTTCTTCCGCTTTTTTGCGATGGGGGGCGGCGCGACCTTCTTTTTCCGGCCGACGGGACCAAGGATCTCCTCCTCGTCCTCGGCGCGCCGTCTTGTCGGGAACACCGTATCCGGCCGCTGTCTGAGCTGCATAACGCAGCGCAGCATCTCCTGGGCGCTCTGATAGCGGTTTTGTGCGTCCTTCTCCATGGCGCAGAGAATGATCTGCTCCAGACCGCGCGGAAGACCGGGGTTCAGCTCGGTCGGCGGAACGGGGTTATCGTTGACCTGCATGAGGACGACAGACACCGACGATTCCGCGTAAAAGGGAAGCTGTCCCGTAACCATTTCGTACAGCATCGCGCCGAGCGAATACAGATCGGAGCGCGGATCGATCAATCTTCCGGACGCCTGCTCCGGGCTGATATAGTACACCGTTCCGATGGCCTTGTCCGTCATCGTAACGGTTTCCGTATTGGGGAGCTTTGCGATACCGAAGTCCGTCACCTTGATTACGCCGTTTTTGAGCAGCATGATATTCTGCGGCTTGATATCCCGGTGAATGATTCCCTTTGCATGGGCGTGCTCCAGCGCCTTGAGGATCTGCTCCATATAGGACAGCGCCTCTCTCCAGCCGATGATGCCCTTGCGGTTCATATAGTTCTTGAGCGTGATGCCATGGATATATTCCATGACGATATACTTGACGTCGTCCTTTACGGAAACGTCGTAGATATTGACTATATTGGGATGGTTGAGCATTGCAACGGCGCGGGATTCATTGATGAACCGCTTGACGGACTGCACGTCGTTGTTGATCTCCTCCTTGAGCATCTTGACTGCAACCGTACGGTTCATCAGCAGATCGTGCGCCTCAAAAACGACCGCCATGCCGCCAATACCGATGATCTTGCTGATCTTATAGCGTCTGTCAAACACAACGCCAACGTATTTTTCAAATTGCTCCAGGCTCATGCGTTGTCTGTCCCCTCTCTGTTCACGTTCTGATTCTTGCCAAGCCGCATCAGGACAACCGTGACGTTATCCGCACCGCCCGCGTTGTTTGCTGCCTCCACGAGCGCATCGACGAGCGCATCGCCGTTGCATTCCGGACTTCCGATCCGTGCCTCGGACAGCAGCTGCAGAATATCTGCCTGCTCTACGTAGCCGGAAAGGCCGTCGGAGCAGAGCAGCGCACACGCATCCTCCCCAAGACGGGACAGATCGACGGAAAAGATATCCGCCTCGATATTCCGCTCGATTCCAACCGCACGCGTAATGACGTTCCGGTTCGGATAGTCCTTGGCCTCCTCGCTCGTGAGCTTGCCCGTATCCATGAGATACTGAACGAGCGAATGGTCCCGCGTGATCTGTGTCAATCGGCCTCTGTTGTACAGATAGAGTCTGCTGTCACCGACGTTGACGGCGTACAGCACGTCGCGCACGACGAGTGCGGCCACGAGCGTGGTTCCCATTCCGCGCAGACTGCGATCCTGCTCGGTGCTCCGGTAAACGCTCTGATTTGCACCGGCGACCGCGTGTGCGAGCATGGAGGAAATATCGCCCTCCGTTGCCGAACCCCCCGCCACCTTTTCGGAGCGCACGAACTTCTCCACGGCATTTACAAAATACTCACAGGCGAGCGCTGAGGCGATATTGCCGCCGTTGGCACCGCCCATGCCGTCACAGACGACACCGAGCGCACATCCGACGTCGTCCCAGAGGCGAATCACGAAGCTGTCCTGATTGTTTTTCCGGCGTTTGCCGATATCGGTTTTTCCGTTGAGAATCATGTTCCAACAACACTTCCTTTCCCAGATCAAAGAATCTTTTTCTGCATCTGATTTTCCTTGTTGCGCAGCTGTCCGCAGGAGGCGTTGATGTCGGGACCGAGCGTTCTGCGCACGGTCGCACACAGTCCGTGCCGTTCGAGGATCGCGGCAAAGCGGCGAACGCTTTGCCCATCCGCGGCGGCAAAGGCGCGCTCCTTGATGGGATTGACGGGAATCAGATTGATATGAATGGGCATTTTCCGTCCGACGTGGCGCTTCATGGCCTCCACGAGTGCCAGAGCACCCTCCTCGGTATCGTTTTTGCCCGCGATAAGCGTATACTCAAAGGAGATCCGGCGCCCCGTTTTCTCAAAATAACGGACGGTAGCCGCCAGAAGCTGCGCTACGTTCCATTTATTGTTGATGGGCATGATCTCCGAGCGGAGCGCATCCGTCGGTGCGTGCAGCGACACGGACAGCGTTACCGCAAGCCCCTCCTCCGCAAGTCTGTCGATGCCGTCCACAAGACCGCAGGTTGACAGGGAGATGTGGCGGCAGCCGATGTTGATGCCGTCGGGATCCGTTACGAGGCGCAGGAACCGTACGACGTTGTCGTAGTTATCAAGCGGCTCACCGATACCCATCAGCACGATACCGGAGATGCGTTCTCCCATATCGCGCTGTGCGGCAAGCACCTGACCGAGCATTTCCGAGGGCAGAAGGTCGCGTACCTTGCCGCCGATGGTGGATGCACAGAAGGCGCATCCCATTCTGCAGCCCGCTTGGGTGGAGATGCAGATGGTATTTCCGTGGTGATAGCGCATAAAAACGGACTCGACGTTCTGTCCGTCCGACAGGCGCCACAGATATTTCACCGTGCCGTCCAATTCCGACACGAATTTTTCCTCGATCTCCGGAAAGCGTACACAGGCACACGCTTCAAGCCGTTCTCGCAAAGCGCGCGATAAATTCGTCATACCGTCAAACGAAACGCCTGCGTGCATCCACTTGAAGATCTGTGCCGCACGGAATTTCGGCTCGCCGATTCCGGCGCAGAAGTGCTGCAGCTCGGCAACGTTCATAGAGAGAAGATCGGTTTTGGTTTCAGTCATGACAGCTTCCTTTTATGTTATGGACCCAGGGGACGGCTCCTGCCCCCCGCCCGTCCGTACCATTTTGGCGGCAAAGAAGCCGTCACAGCCACGGAAGGTATCGGGGAAAATCGTGAGCATCCCCTCCGGGGCATTCACACCGCCGACACGGAAGGGCTGCGGTGAAAACTCCGGATGTGCAGCGAGAAAACGGCGGACGTTGTCCTCGTTTTCCGCACGGTTGAGCGTACAGGTGGAATACATCAGCACGCCGCCCTCACGCACGTAGCGTGCGCAGTTTTCAAGAATGGCGTACTGAATATCGGGAAGACGTGCAAGGTCGGATTCCTCCTTGTGGCGGATATCCGGCTTTTTGGAGAGCACGCCGAGGCCGGAGCACGGCACGTCGCACAGCACGCGGTCGGCGGAGCCTGCAAGCGCGGGTACGAATTCCGCACCGTTCTGCTCTTTTTCCTCGATCACCGTAATGCCGAGGCGCTCCGCGCCCTCCCGCACCAGCTTCAGCTTGTTTTTATGCAGATCGTATGAACGCACGCGCCCCTCGTTTCCCATCCAAAGGGCGATGGAAAAGCTCTTTCCGCCCGGGCAGGCGCACGCATCGATAATCTGCTCTCCCGGCTGGGCGCCAAGGAGATGGGCGGTAATCTGCGAGGATTCGTCCTGCACGAACCACAAGCCCTCCTCAAAGCCCGGGATCTGCTCGATGGGGCAATGACAGGTCAGGCGGATGCCGCCCGGCACGTTTGCGGTCGGCGCACATCCGATCGTCCGCTCGGAAAGACGCGCGCACATAGCACCAACGTCTGTTTTCAGCGTATTGACGCGCAGGGTGATCGGCGGATTTTCGTCAAAGGCGCGAAGGATCGCCTCTGTCTTTCTCATGCCGTACGCATCGCGCCACATCCGGCACAGCCACGCCGGATACGAATAGGTGATGCTCAGATAGCCGATGGGATCCGCGGCGGCATCCGGAAGCCGGATGCGCCCCTCCTCCCTCCGATATGCGTGAAGAACGGCGTTGACGAACGCAACGGCGCTCTTTGCCGCAAATCTTTTGCACAGCTCTGCCGCGTCGTTGACCACGGCGTAATCGGGCACGCGGTCCATATAGCGCATCTGATACAGGGAAAGACGGAGAATGATGCGCACGTTGGTATCGATATCCCGTCTGTCCGAGAGGCGGTCAATGAGATAATCCAGCGTGATCTTTCTCTCCACCGTTCCGTAAAAGAGCGCGGTATACAGCGCGCGGTCCGCGCCCTCTAGCCCGTTGCGGCGGATCGCGGTGTCCGCCTCTATATTGGCAAATTTCTTGTTATTTTCGTATTTCTGCAGCGATACGAACGCAGCTTCTCTTGCAGTCATGAAACGCTCCTTACCGTCTTCTTCTGCTTGAGGATACGATGGACCACAAGCGCAGAAGCTGGACGAGTGCCGACAGCAGCGCGGCAACGTACGTCATTGCGGCGGCGCCAAGCACCTTTTTCGCACCGGAAAGCTCCTCACCGGAAAGCGCTCCCCCCTCACTGAGCGCCTGCATGGCGCGGCGGGAGGCGTTGAACTCCACCGGCAGGGTAACGAGCTGAAAGAATGCGACCACGGCGTACAGCCAGAATCCGATTTCAGCGAGGATCCCGACGGACAGAAGCAATCCGAACATGAGGATATACACCGACCACTTCGACGCAAACTGTGTCAGGGACACGATGGACGCACGCAGACGGATGGGGGCGTACTGCTCTGCGTACTGCACGGCGTGACCTGCCTCGTGGGCGGCAACGCCGACGGCGGCGACGGTGGGCGATGCGTACACGGCATCCGAAAGACGGATGACGTTGTCGCGCGGATCATAGTGATCTGTCAGCGTGCCCGAGATATGCTCGATGCGAACGTGATGCAGACCGTTCCTGTCAAGAATGAGCCGTGCGGCATCCGCACCGGTCATTGCGCGCGCGTTGCGCACCTTGTTGTAGCGATTGAAGGTCGAGGTGACCGAGGCCTGCGCCCACAAAGAGAACAGCAGGACCGGAATCATAAGAAGCAGATAGGTCACATCCACTCCCCCGTAATAGATACTTGGCAAAACAGTTTCTCCTTATTGGTTTGCCGGTTGCTCCGAAACGGCGGCGAAGCGATCGCCTGCGGCGATCTTTCTGCCGCGGATGAAGTCCCCGGCGTTCATTTTTCCTTTTCCCTCCGGTACGAGTGCGGTAACGGCAAGGAGTCCCTCGCCGCACGCCACGGTAAAGCATCCGCGCTTGGCATCCGCAGAAACGACGGCGCCGGGTGCGCCGTGTACACCGCCCTCCTCCGCAACGTACGAGGATACGATCTTCATTTTCTTCGTTCCACCCTCTCCCACGTGCATCGCATACGCAAGCGGTGCGGGTGAGAGCGCGCGGATCTTGTTATGCAGCGCCTTGGCTGACTTGGAAAAATCGAGCGCGCACTCTTCCTTCTCGATTTTGTGCGCGTAGGTGGACTCTGCGTCGTTCTGCGGAACGCGCACGGCCTCCCCTGCCGCGATCTTCAATATGACGGACACAAGCAGCTGGGCACCGGATTTACCCATGCGGTCGTACAGCGAGCCGAAATCCTCATTCTCTCCGATCTCCACCTCGCTTTTGGCGATCATATCGCCGGTATCAAGTCCCTCTGCCATATATTGGATGGTATTTCCCGTCACAGAAAGGCCGTCCATGATGGCGCGCTGAATGGGCGCAGCCCCTCGGTACTTTGGCAGAAGCGAGCCGTGGACGTTGATACATCCGAGTCTGGGGTAGGAAAGCACAGCGGGCGGCAGGATCTTTCCGTACGCCGCAACGACGATCAGATCCGGATCAAGCTCCGACAGCAGAGAGGAAAACGCCTCCCCGCGCAGTGTGTCCGGCTGATAGACGGGGATACCCGCGCCCTCTGCATACTCCTTGACGGGCGTGGGGATCAGCTTGTAGCCCCGTCCCTTTGGCTTATCTGGCTGCGACAGCGCACCGACGATTTCCCAGCCGTGCTCCTCACGGTGCTCCCAAAGGGCACGAAGCTGTTCTCTTGCAAATTCGGGCGTGCCCATAAACAGAATCTTTATCATTGCTTATCAATCATCCTCTGTGACCATTTCTGCGTGGTCAATATACAAAATGCCGTCCAGATGGTCCAATTCATGGCAGAAGCAGCGTGCAAGAAGGCCCTCGCCCTCGTAGGTCACACGTTCACCGCCTCTGTTTTCCGCCTCCACTCTGACGTATGCGGGGCGATCCGTATAGCCCTGGCGTCCAGGGACGGACAGACAGCCCTCCAGCTCGTGCTGTGCACCGCGGCGCTCCACGATCACGGGATTGATGAGCTCCAGCACGCGACCGGGCTCACATTCGATGACGACGACGCGGCGAAGCACGCCGACCTGCGGTGCGGCAAGGCCGCATCCGTCTGCGGCACGCATCGTTTCCGTCATATCGTCAAGCAGGGTGTGAATCCGGGAATTGATTTCGGTGACGGGGCGGGATTTGAGGCGCAGAGCCGTATCGCCGTCACGCAGGATCTTCAGTTTTGCCATTGTCATATACCAGCCTCCCCGGTGGGGAAGCATTCCTTTCGGTTGTAGTTCTCCGGTGATTGTGCCCGGACTGCGGATCAGAGGCTATTGGGATTGACGTCCACGGAAACGCTGATGCGGCTTCCGCACGTGAGCGCCGCCTCCGTCATAACGCACGCAAGCAGTGCGCGCGTCCGCTTATTCAGCCGGCACTTCAGAATCATTCTCAGGCGGAAGCGCTCGGATACGCGATAGATCTGCGCCTCAAACGGGCCGAAGACCGTCATGGGGACGTCGCTGTACGCGCCGTCCGGTGCGATGAGTGAGGACAGATGGGATGCGAATTTTTCAGCCGCCGTCATCAGCTCGTATTCCTCTGCCGCAGAAAACGCAACGAGGACCATATCGCAGAACGGCGGAAAGACCATTGCCTGCCGCATGGCGATGGCGCGCTCGTAAAACGCCTCGTAATCCTGTGCGGCGGCAAAGTGCAGGACCTCGTGATCGGGGTTATAGGTCTGAATGACGGCACGGCCTGCCTGCTCGCCCCGTCCTGCCCGTCCGATGACCTGTGTGAGCAGGGAAAACGCACGCTCTGCGGCGCGGTAATCGTCCTGATACAGAAGCGCGTCTGCCGACAGCACGCCGACCAGCGTCACGCTTGGGAAGTCGTGTCCCTTGGCGATCATCTGCGTTCCCAAAAGAACGTCTGCGTTTTTATCCCGGAAATTGCTTAAAATGGTGGTATGCGAAAACTTGCCCTTGGTGGTATCGGTATCCATACGGGTGACCTTGAGATCGGGATACCTGTTCCAGAGCTCCTCCTCCGCACGCTGCGTTCCGTATCCGAAGGCGTGCAGATGCGGCGAGGTACACGACGGACAGACCGTCGGTACCGCCACGCGCTCACCGCAGTAATGACAGACGAGCACGCCGTGTGACAGCCATTCCGCGCTTTCGTCGGCGGCCTCCTGTATCGATCTGCGCTTATGCAGCGTCATGGGGACCGAGCAATGCGGACACATCACGGGCTCGCGGCAGGACAGACACGAGATATATCTCTGATAGCCGCGCCGGTTGACGAACAGCATGGTCTGCTCGCCCCGCGCACGGTTTTCCTCAATTGCCGCGGACAGCACGGCACCGAGCGGTGCCTCTCCGCTTCCGCCAAGCGACTCCTCGTGCATATCTGCCATGATGACCTCCGGCAGACGCGCACCGCCATAGCGGTTTTTCAGCGTGATGAGCGAATAGATGCCGCGCTTGGCCTTATAATAGCTTTCAAACGACGGCGTTGCCGATGCAAGCAGCAGCAGTGCGCTGCTTGCGGCACAGCGATAGCGCGCGGCATCGCGCGCATGGTATTTGGGATTGGCATCGGATTTATAGGTGTGCTCCTGCTCCTCGTCCATGACGATCATACCAAGGCGCTCAAACGGCACGAATACGGCCGAGCGCGTTCCGATCACGATATCGATCTCCCCGCGCTTTGCCTGCCGCCAAACGTCAAGCCGCTCTCCTGCGGAAAGGCTGGAATGCACGACGGCAACCCGCCTCCCGTAATACGAGCAGAAGAACGTCACCGTCTGCGGGGTGAGTGCGATCTCCGGGACGAGCATGATGACCTGCCTGCCATCTGCAAGCACCTCGTCCATCATTGCCTTGATGACGCGCGTTTTTCCGGAGCCTGTAACACCGTGAAGCAGCGCCGCACGCGGCTCGCCGGTCCGGTACAGGGCCTCCAGCGCCGCCTTTGCCGCTGTCTGCTCCTCGCTCAGAGCGTTCTCGTCGCGCGGTGCGGCGCTGCTCTGTTCGGCATACGGATTTCTGTATCTGGGCTCTTTTCTGAGGGTGATCAGGCCGTCCTTCTTCAGCTCACGCAGTGCGGCGGGAATTCCGTAATCCTCCGGATCGATCTCCGTCACGCAGATCTCACCGCCCTCTGCCTGCAGAACGGCGGAAAGGATCTTTGCATATGTGGGACTGCGGCGACGGTATCCGTACTGCCGTCTGACGACAGGATCACCGTCGAGGATCGCAGCAAGGTCCTCTCGCGGAGCCGCCGGTGCGACGAAGGTGGAATACGCCGTATTATCGGATTCGCTGAGGGTGTAGGTACGCGCAAGCAGTCCCTTTTGCACCAGGTGATCGGCACAGCGAGCAGCGCCCTCACCGACGGCATCGTTGAGCGCATCCCTGCGCACGCCGTCGCCCTGCGCGGCAAGCAGGAGAATATCCCCCTCCATAGAGGATGCCCCCGAAAGCGTCTGTACATACGCAAGTGACCGCGCCCGTTCTTCCTCGCCGGGCGGCAGAGCGTACCGTTCCACAAGGCGGCGCAGCGCGCCCGTCGGCATCACGGCCTTTGCGGCCTCACCGATGGAGCAGAAGGTCATTTCCTTGAGATACCGGCACAGACCGAGCATCTCCCCTGTGAGAACGAACTCCGAGGAAACGAGGCTTGCGGCCGGCTTACAGCGATCAACGGGGAACTTCCGGTCGAGCGTTTCTCTCGTATGCAGCTCCGTGACAACGCCCATAACGTGGCGGTTTTTCGCACCCAGCGGCACTGTGACGAACGAGCCGACGGAGATCTCCTCCGCCAGCGCCGGCGTCAGATAATAGGTCAGAGCTTTATCCGCGTGATACGGCATATCAAGGATATGGACGACGGCATATATCCGTCCTGTTTTCATTGCGCGATCCTGCGGATTCTGCATAGGAAGCACCGTGCCTTCGCCGTGCGAAAACTGCCTTTCTGAATATTTTTGCCCTCGTGCGGCACGCCGGTGACGCCGGGGGACGTTTTACGCCTCGGTCTCCTCGGCGGTCTCGGCTGTGTCGGAATTCTCCTCGCCTGCGATCTCCTCAGCGACGACCTCCTCTGCCTCTGCCGTTTCCGCTTCCGCTGCTTCGGCGCAAGTCTCGGGTGCGGGTGCAGAAGCGTCGCCGCTCTCACGGATCAGAAATTCGCCGTGATAGAGGCGCTTGATGGCGGTCTTGACTGCCTTTTCGTCGCGGATCTCGCGCTTGATCATGGATGCGATGCTCTTGTCGGTTTCTTTATTGGCAAGCATCTTCTCCGCAACCTCTCTCTGCTCCACGTATTCGTCGGTCACGATGCGTGCGCACTTTGCGGTTGCGATGCACAGGGTATAGCGGTTGTAATTGCCTTTGGTGATTTCATCAATGGACGGATAGATCATGATGGGTTCTCCTTTTCATCTGTTGGTTCAAAATATGTATTATGCACCGGAAAAATACTTCCGGGTTGTGCGCTTTGGATTGGACTCTGTATGCAGTCCGTGACTGTGCTCAGTCAAAGAAATGGACGGCGTTTTCCAGATTGCGGCTCACCCTGCGGGATTCCGCCTCCAGAATACGGACGATGCGGTCCGCTGCGATCTCTGCAGACTCCTCGGCACTGCAGGAGGGATTGTCGTCGTTGATAACGAGGTAATCGTACGCAGGCAAAAGACGGATCTCCTCGCGTGCCGTAGCAAGACGCGCCCGGATATCCTCCTCGGTATTCGTGCCGCGTCCGCGCAGACGCGCCTCCAGCGACTCGGCGTCCGGCGGAAGCACGTAGATCAGCACCGCCTCCGGGCAAAGCCGGCGGATATTCATTGCGCCCTCGACCTCGATTTCAAGAATGACGTTGATGCCGCGCATCGTGCGCTCATACAGCTCCTTTTTGGGAGTGCCGTAATAATTGCCGCAGTATTCCGTATATTCGAGGATCTGACCGTCTGCGATGCGGCCTTCAAATTCCTTGCGATCGATGAAGTAATACTGCACGCCGTGGACCTCACCGGGCCTTGGCTCGCGCGTGGTTGCGGATACGGACAGTGCGAAAAGCTCCGGATACTTGCGCAAAAGCGCCTTGACGATCGTGCCCTTGCCGCATCCGGAGGGGCCGGAGAGGACGAGGGGAATACCGGGAAGCTGAAGATTCTGTAAATTCTGTTTCATGAGTGATGATGCGTCCTCCGTTGGACGGCGGCGCGTTCCTTTCTTTTGGGTCGGTGTTTTTATTCGTCGTTTTTTTGCGGCGTTCGGATACGCCCTGTTATTCGCCGTCCTCCTCATCCGCCGCACGGTCGTCCGGTGCGCCGTTGAGTCGGGCTGTGATCGTTTCCGTCTGCAGGGCGCACAGAATGATGTGCCCCGTATCGGCAATGAGAACGGCTCGTGTCTTCCGTCCTGCGGTCGCGTCGATGGCGCGCCCCTCCTCCTTTGCCTCCTGCACCAGCCGCTTGACGGGTGAGGCCTCCGGTGAAACGACCGAAACGATGCGGGAAACGGCAACCATATTGCCGTGTCCGACGTTGATAAACGATTTCATTTCCGTTGTGCCTCCGGCTTATTCGATGTTCTGGACCTGCTCACGGATCTTTTCGATCTCGTTCTTCATATCAATGACGATCTTTGCAATCCGCATATCGTTTGCCTTGGAGCCGATGGTATTGGTTTCCCGGTTCATTTCCTGAATGAGGAAGTCCAGCTTTCTTCCGATGGGCTCGTTTGCCAGAAGCATATCGTCAAAGGCACGGAAGTGGCTCTTGAGTCTGACGGTTTCCTCGTCCACCGCGACCTTATCCGCAAAAATGGCACATTCGGTGAGGAGTCTGGACTCCTCGATATGCAGCTCGTGGTCCTCAAGCACCTGTCTGAGGCGCGCCTCCAGCTTTGCCGCGTATCCGGCGGTATCCTCACGGGACAGCGCCTCGATTTCGGGCACCCAGGCCTCCAGCTGTGCCTTCTTTTCGCAGATATCCGCGCACAGGCGTGCGCCCTCTGCCTCACGCATTGCAAGGAAGGAATCGACCGCCTCTCCAAGGACGCAGCACAGATCCTGCCAATCGCCCTCCGTATCCTCCTCGGGACGGGTAACTGCAAAGATGTCACGGTTGGAGGCGACGCGCATGACGGAAATATCGTCGCGCAGGCCAAAGTCGTCACGCAGGCGGCACAGAGCGTCGATATAGCTCTTTGTATACGCCTCGTCCAGTGCGACCGTCACGCCCTGCGTATCCATGAGATCGATCGTGATATAGATATCGAGCTTGCCGCGGTTGATGCCGCGGTCCTTGATATAGGATTTGACTCTCTCCTCAAGAAATCCGTAAAGGCGAGAGATCTTGATGGAGCAATCGAAATAACGGTTGTTGACACTTTTGACCTCAACGGTAATATCCTTGCCGCCCACCTGTGCCTTGGCGCGGCCGTATGCTGTCATACTGCGTATCATGGTCGTGGAATACCTCCTTTGGCTTCGGACCTTTTTCAAGAGATGCTTTCAATTTGGGGATATATATATTATTGTACTCCGAAATTGCTCGTTTGTCAACTTTTTCTTCAAAATATTATACAAATATTAACACTTTTTTATTTTGGAAGGATTTTTTTTAAATATTTCGGGACAATTTCGCCCAACCCCCTTGACAAGTTCGCAAAAATACATTAAAATAGATATGTTATAGAATGGCCTGCGTTTGCCCTGTCGGCTTTTTGGCCGGAAATTTTCTGCGTGATGGTACCGCAGAGATTCCGTCTTACGGCGGGCACCGTGCCCCTCTGTAACGGCAACCGAATTTATTTTATCCGTAACAATTCATTCAACCAAGGAGGAAATACGTATGGATTATGTATTGTACGCCTTGATTGCTGTCATCGGTCTTGTCATCGGTATCGTGATCGGTATTCAGTGGCGCAAGCGCGTCGGTGAAAAGGCGATCGGCTCTGCCGAGGAAAAGGCGAAGTCGATCATTGAAGAAGCGACGAAGCTTGGCGAGACAAGAAAGAAAGAGGCTCTGATTGAAGCGAAGGAGGAAATCCTCCAGACCAAGAATGAAACAGAGCGTGAGCTGAAGGAGCGCCGTGCCGAAATTTCCCGTCTGGAGCGCAAGCTTACCCAGAAGGAAGAGGCACTCGACCGCAAGCACGAGGCAGTCGACCGTAAGGAAGAGGCCTTGAACAGAAAGATCAAGGAAAACACCGAAGCAGCCGAGGAGATCGAGCATCTCAAGGCGCAGCAGGTCACCGTGCTGGAGCAGCTCTCCGGTCTGACCGTTGCTGAAGCCAAGAGCGAGCTTGTTTCCAAAATCGAGGAAGAGGCGAAGCTCGACGCAGCAAAGCGTGTTATCGAGATCGAACAGCAGTCAAGAGAAGAAGCGGACGCGAAAGCGACCAACATCATTACCCTTGCCATTCAGCGGCTCTCCGCAGATATGGTATCCGAGGCAACCGTTTCCGTTGTGAATCTTCCCAACGATGAGATGAAGGGCCGTATCATCGGCCGCGAGGGCAGAAACATCCGTACCATTGAAACGCTCACGGGCGTCGATCTGATCATCGACGATATGCCCGAGGCGATCACGCTGTCCAGCTTCGATCCCATCCGCCGCGAGGTCGCGCGTCTGTCGCTTGAAAAGCTGATCGCGGACGGAAGAATCCATCCCGCACGCATCGAGGAAATGGTGGAGAAATCCCGCCGCGAGGTCGATGCCATCATCAAGCAGGCAGGTGAGCGTGCCGTCTTTGAGGTCGGTATTCACGGCATCAACGCCGAAATGGTCCGTCTGCTCGGCCGTCTGAAGTTCCGTACCAGCTACGGTCAGAACGTGCTCAACCATTCCATTGAGGTCGCACTGCTCTCCGGCATGATCGCAGACGAGCTTGGTGTGGATTCCGTGCTTGCAAAGCGTGCAGGTCTTCTGCACGATATCGGCAAGGCGCTGACGCAGGAGGTCGAGGGCTCTCACGTCCAGCTCGGCGTTGACATTGCACGCAAGTACAAGGAAAACAAGGAGATCATCCACGCCATCGAGGCACACCACGGCGACGTTGAGCCGCAGACACTCATTGCACTCATCGTCGATGCGGCTGACGATCTCTCCGCAGCACGTCCCGGCGCACGCCGTGAGGATCTTGAAAATTACATCAAGCGTCTGCAGAAGCTTGAGGAGATTGCCGGCTCCTTCCCCGGCGTTGAAAAGACCTTCGCCATCCAGGCTGGCCGCGAGATCCGCATTATGGTCAAGCCCGAGGAGGTCACAGACGACCGCATGGTGCTTGTTGCGCGCGATATTGTCAAGAAGATTGAGTCTGAGCTGGAATATCCGGGTCAGATCAAGGTTTCCATTATCCGCGAAAGCCGCGCAATCGACTACGCAAAGTAACACACATCCGATCCGGCTGCTGCGGGTTTTCAAAGCCTACAGCAGCCGTTTTCATCGAAAAAAACGCATAGGCCATCCTGCCTGCTCCGCCGGGCATTCCCGCCTCCCGGATCACAAAAGAAAGGATGCCTGCCCATTTTTGGGAGGCAGAACAGATCTCATGAGCAAGCTCCGTATCCTTACCGTCGGAGACGTGGTCGGTCCGCGTGCGCTGGATCGTCTTTCCTCCGCGCTCTATCCCCTCAAAAACGAATTTTCAGCGGACGCCGTCATCGTAAACGGAGAAAACGCCGCACCCGGAAACGGCATCGACGTTCCCTCGGCAAAAACCCTTCTCGCATCCGGAGCGGACGTCATCACTACCGGCAATCACGTCTGGCAGAAGCGCGATATCTACGAATTTCTGCGCGACAGTGATCAGATTGTCAGGCCCGCAAACTACCCGCCCTCCTGTCCGGGCGCAGGCTACACCGTGCAGAACATCCTCGGTATGCGTATTCTCGTCATTTCCGTCATGGGTACGATCTATATGGAGCCGCTGGAGTCTCCCTTCACGGCCGTTGACAGGATCCTTGACAGGGAAGAGGGCCGCTACGATCTTGCCGTGCTTGACGTTCACGCCGAGGCAACCTCGGAAAAGATCGCGCTCGGTCACTACTTCGACGGACGCATCGGCATCGTCTTCGGCACGCATACGCATACGCCGACAGCCGATCTGCGCATCCTGCCGGGCGGTACCGGCTACATCACGGATCTTGGCATGGTCGGCCCTGAGAACAGCGTACTCGGCGTGCGCGCAGACATCATCATTGAAAAGCTCCGCACCAAGATGCCCGTCCGCTTTGAGCTTGGCGACGGTCCGATCCTACTCGGCGGAGCGTGCTTTACCTACGATACGGACGTCAAACGCGTCACGGAGGTCAAGCAGATCCTCCGCACGCTCGGCCCGTAGGCACCCCGCATACTTCCCGAAACGAAAGGGATCCCATCCCGAAAAAAAGAAACTGAAAGGAAGCTTCACCGCTATGTTTGAAAACGAAAAGATCAATATGGTCATTGCCCGCCAGAAGAATATCGCACTCATCGCACACGACTCCAAAAAGCACGACATGATCGAATGGTGCAAGAAAAACAAGACTATTCTTGAGGGGCATTTCCTGTGCGGCACAGGTACGACCGCACGCATGGTCGCTGAGGAAACGGGGCTTCCCGTACGCGGCTATAATTCCGGTCCGCTCGGCGGCGACCAGCAGATCGGCGCCCGTATCGTGGACGGAAAGATCGACCTTGTGATCTTCTTCTCCGATCCGCTCGCGGCACAGCCGCACGATCCGGACGTCAAGGCCCTTCTGCGCATTGCACAGGTCTACGATATTCCGATCGCTAACAACCGCGCAACCGCAGACTTCATCATCACCTCGTCCTATATGTCGGCAGAGTATGTCCACGACATCATCAACTTCCGCAAGAACATCGAGGACCGTGCGAACACATTGTAACCGTATCATGAACAAAACGGTACTTTTGTTCGATTTGGACGGAACGCTGCTTGATACGCTTGACGACCTTTATCTGTCCGTCAACCACGCGCTTTTGGCGTGCGGATATCCTGCGCGCACGCGCGAGGAGGTTCGGAATTTCGTCGGAGGCGGCGTAAAAAAGCTGATCGAGCGTGCCGTTCCGGCGGGAACACCGCAGGATCGCGCCGACGAGGTGCTTCGGGTATTCCGTCCGTATTACGCCTCCCACAGCCTTGACCACACGGCACCGTATCCGGGAATCATGGAGGCGCTTGCAGCGCTTGCGGCAGCCGGATGCCAGATGGCGATCGTATCCAACAAATTCGATGAGGCTGTCAAGGCGCTGAACCGCGATTTCTTTGGTCAATATATTTCCACAGCCATTGGGGAGAGCGATCGCATTCCAAAAAAGCCTGCTCCGGACGGTATTTTTGAGGCCATCCGCACGCTCGGTGCACGCACGGAGGACTGTATCTACATAGGAGATTCCGAGGTAGACGTTCTTACAGCAAGGGCTGCGGGGATTCCGTGCCTTGGTTGTGCGTGGGGCTTCCGCGGCCGCTGCGTTCTGCGCGATAGCGGCCTTGCCGATTCCGCGATCTTCGACACACCCACAGATCTCACGGAATATATCCTTTCCGTCACCCGCTTCATCGGGTGACGGTTTTTTTAATATCCTCACCATCACCCACTTCGTTGGGTGACAGTTTTTTAATATCCTTACCATCACCCACTTCGTCGGGTGGCAGTTTTAAAAAATATTTTTCGAACATACTGTCTGTTTTTGCCGTAAAAAGCAAACATTTGCTCTTATTAAATTTTTCTCTCTGACGCATCTTCTTCCTCCGCACAACGCAATCCGGCACACCCCACACCCCCACAGGAATAAAAAAAAAGCGCATCCCGCCGACGGTATCCGTCGGGAGATGCGCGCTTTTCATTGCTTTATTCGTTGGGATCGATAAAGGCTGCGTAGGACTTCATGTAATCGATGCCGCTCCACAGCGTCATGATTCCCATGAAGCTGACAGTAACGAGCGATACGATTCCGCCGTCCCAGATCATGGGCTCAAGGATCATTACGAGAATTGCGGCGATCTGCGAAACCGTCTTGATCTTACCGAGCCAGCTTGCCGCAACGACGATTTTTTTCTCGGACGATGCAACGAGCAGACGGAGAGAGGTCACGGCAAGCTCACGGAGAATGACGACGAGCGTCACCCAGACGAGCACCGCGCGAACGCTCTCATACATTGCAGACGCACACATGGTCACAAGCATACCGATGACCATGAACTTGTCCGCGAGCGGATCCATGAATTTTCCGAAGTTCGTGATGAGATTGTATTTGCGTGCGATTTTTCCGTCCAGCATATCCGTCAGTGCGGTAAGCACGAACAGGACGGCAGCGATCAGACGGGCAACCGTTTCCCCACCGATGGGGTACATGATAAAGATCATGGCAATGGGTGCCATAACCACACGGAGAAGTGTCAGCTTATTCGGCAGATTCATAATGGGTTCACCTTTCCTTTATTTGGTATCAGATTGCGGAATTGACCGCTTCGCCTACCAGGTCGTAGTCCTCATAGCAATCCGTGATCTTCACGAGAACGAATTGTCCCTCCTGCAGCCGCGTCTTTCCGAGCTCGTTGGAGAAGAATACCTTGCCGTCGATATCATACGCATCGGCGTAGGTGCGTCCCCAATAGTTTTCGGAAATCGTGTCAAAGCCCTCAACGAGCACCGTCACGGTTTTTCCGATCATGGCTTCTGCTCTTGCTCTGCTGCGGTCTGCCTGCTCACGCATGAGAATATCGCAGCGGTCCTGCTTGACCTGCTCCTCGATCTGGCCTTCAAAATCGTATGCGGGCGTATCCTCCTCACGGGAATACGCAAAGACACCCAGACGGTCAAAATCGAGCTTCTTTGCGCCCTCGCAGAGGATTCTGAAGTCCTCCTCCGTTTCGCCGGGGAAGCCGACGATGAAGGTGGAACGAATCACCATGCCGGGCACGGAACGAAGACGGGCCACGGCGTCAAAGATTGTTTCTGCATTTCCGCGGCGGTTCATGCGGCGCAGGATCGGATCGGAAAGATGCTGCACGGGCAGGTCTATATACTTTACAAGACGGTGATTGGTACGGAACTCCTCAACGAGAGCGTCGGAGATCTTATCGGGATAGCAGTAGAGAATACGGATCCACGGAATCGCGGTTTCCGCTGTAATTCTCTGTATGAGCGTCACGAGCATATCCTCACCGTAGATATCCCGGCCGTATGCCGTGGTATCCTGTGCGATGAGCACAAGCTCCCTTGTACCAAGCGCCTCCATGTCCTTCGCCTCTGCGATGAGCTCCTCCATGGGACGGGAATGCAGGCCTCCGCGGATACCGGGAATCGCACAATAGGTACAGCGATTGTCGCAGCCCTCCGAAATCTTCAGATACGCAAGGTACTGCGGTGTCGTCACGACTCTGTCGCACGCGGTTTCCATCTTCTTTATATCCTCAAAGGAGGAATAGCGCTTTTTGCGCTCCACCGCTTCGATGGCATCGACGATATGATGCAGAGAGCCTACGCCAAGAATGGCATCGACCTCCGGCAGCTCCTCAAACACCTGCTCGCGGTACCGCTGTGAAAGACAGCCTGTAACGATGATTCCCTTGAGATTCGCGTTCTTTTTCAGCCAAGCCTCGTCGAGAATGTTATCAATGGCCTCCTGCTTTGCGCTTTCGATAAAGGCACAGGTATTGATGATAACGATATCCGCCTCCGTATCGTCCGGCGTGATCTCATAGCCCGCCTTTACGACGTCAGCCAGCATGACCTCGGTATCTACCTGATTTTTGGGACAGCCCAGAGAAATAAAGCCTATTTTCGATTTCTTTTTCATACGTTTTTGCTTCCTGTTCCATTGTGTATTAGGACAGACGCTCATTCCTCAAAATAAAGATCCTCGTCTTCATCCGGAATCTGCAGAGTCCCAAGTGCCCTTTTGATCTCCTCAAAGGAAAATCCGTATCTTTGCAGGGCAGCAATTTGTTTTTTTTTCTTTTCGGGCGTGGAAAACGACGCGTATCCCAGCTTGTTTATTCTTTCAAGGAGCGCCCCCTCAAAGTCAAGCGATGCGGCACAGTCCTCAAGCACCGCTTCCACTGCCTCACGCGAAAAGCCCTTCGTATATATCTCCTGTCGGATGCGGCGCAGACCGTAGTGCTTTTTTTCGCACAGCTGCTCCATCAGGCGGCGCAGATACGCCTCCTCATCGATATAGCGCTTTTCCTCGCAGAAACGGACGGCAGCCTCTGCAGCCTCTTTTCCTACACCCTTTCTGCGCAGCTTTTCCGTCAGATTTCTCGCGGTGCTGTCCCCATAGGAAAGCAGTGAAACGGCACGCACGACGGCAAGGGAGCATTCCTCTGCAAATTCAAGTGCCTCGTACACCTCGCCGCTGAGATTGTCACCGGGGGCAGGCACGTTTCCCGAAATCGGTTCCGTTTTGAGAAATCGCCGGAACACCTTGAACGTACGGACCTCCTCGTTTTCTCCGTTTGAGAGCTTAACGGTAATGAGATACGTGCTTTGGCTGCTTCCCGTTCTTTCAACACCGGTAACGGTGATACGTACCATCAGTCGCCGTCGATGTCGGTGAGCTTAATGGAGAAAGTATCGTCGTCGTCGATATCGTCATCCTCCATCTCCTCGAACGTATCCTCGTCGTATTCCTCCTCGTCGCGGAACATATCGTCCTTCTTCATGCCCTTGATGCGTTCCTCGATCTCACGCATGACCTCGGGATTGTTCTCGATATATTTGCGCGCATTCTCCTTACCCTGTCCGATGCGGTCACCGTTGTAGGAAAACCAGGAGCCGCTTTTCTGAAGGATTTCAAGTGCCGTTGCAATCTCAATGATCTCAGAGGATTTGGAGATGCCCTTTCCGTAGAGAATGTCAAATTCTGCGGTACGGAAGGGAGGTGCAACCTTATTCTTTACGATCTTGACCTTGACGTGGTTTCCGTAGGTTTCATCGCCGTTTTTGAGATTCTCTGTCTTTCTGACGTCCATTCTGACAGACGAATAGAACTTCAGTGCCTTACCGCCCGTGGTGACCTCGGGATTGCCGTACATGACGCCGACCTTTTCTCTCAGCTGGTTGATAAACACAACGACGCAGTTCGTCTTTGCAATCGCACCTGCGAGCTTTCTGAGTGCCTGGCTCATGAGTCGTGCCTGCAGACCGACGTGGGAGGCACCCATATCACCGTCGATCTCCTGCTGCGGAACGAGTGCCGCAACGGAGTCTACAACGACGACGTCGATCGCGCCGGAGCGTACCAGCGCATCGGTGATCTCCAGCGCATCCTCACCGCAGTCGGGCTGAGAAACGAGAAGATTGTTGATATTGACGCCAAGTGCCTTTGCGTAGAGAGGATCGAGCGCGTGCTCTGCATCGATGAATGCAGCCTCTCCGCCCATCTTCTGCGTTTCTGCAATGATATGCAGAGCAACGGTGGTCTTACCGGAGGATTCCGGACCGTAGATCTCCACGATACGTCCTCTCGGAACACCGCCGATTCCCAGGGCAAGGTCCAACGTCAGGGATCCCGTGGGGATCGCCTGCACGTTCATATTGACGTTATCTCCAAGCCGCATGATGCTTCCCGCGCCCTTTGCCTTCTTGATCTGCGAGATTGCAGTATCAAGTGCCTTTCTCTTATCGTCGGGATTTTCGATCACACTGACGCTTTCCTGTTTTTTGCTCTTGGTTGCCATATCTGATTTCTCCTTCTCAAAAAGAACATTTATTCGTTTTCTCTATTATACAACATTTTTTCAAAAGATGCAATAGGGAAGCTTGAATTCTCTTTTTCTTTACAATTTTTTCATGATTTTCATGAAAGTAGGTCGGCATCAGAGGTCGCTTTCCTCTTCAGCCTCAATGTCAAGGAGCTCAATTTCCTCGGCATTTGCGCCGTTTTCCTCTACATTTTCCTCTTTTTCTTCAAAATCTTCGGAAAAATCGATGCTTTCATCTTCTATGAGTGCCGCATTTTCCTCTGCTTCCTTTTCTGCGGCTTCCTCGTTGCGCACGGGAGCAAAGCTCTCCACACGGGCGTCTTCTGTCAGACGCATGACGATAACACCCTGCGAGGGACGTCCGCAGACACGAATATCACAAACAGGTGTACGGATCATCGTACCCTCGTTGGTAATCATCATAACGTCGTCGTCCTCGTGAACTGCTGCAATACCGCAGAGAAGTCCCGTCTTTTCCGTGATGGCGTGACAGACGATACCCTTACCGCCTCTGCCGTGCGTGGAATATTCCTCAAAGGGCGTCAGCTTACCGAATCCGCCCTCCGTGATGGAAAGAAGCATACCGTTTTCGATGACAACGGCAGCACCCGTAATATAATCTCCATCAGCCAGCGTCATGCCGCGCACACCGCGTGCGCCGCGTCCCATGACTCTTGCCTGCTCCTCGCGGAAGCGGATGGCCTGACCGTTATGCGATGCGAGAATGACCTCATCCCCGCCGTGCGTCTTGCAGACGAAATCGAGGGAATCTCCATCGTCCAGATCAATAGCGATCTTACCGCCCCTTCTCTGATATTCAAAATCACGCACAGCAACGCGCTTGATGACACCGCGGCGCGTTACCATCATAAGATATTCGTTATCGTTGAAGGCGGGCAGGTCAATGACGGCCGTCACGCGCTCGTCCTTCGATAACTCAAGCACGTTGACGATGCTCGTTCCCTTTGCAGTACGTCCTGCCTCCGGAATCTGGTACGCCTTTCTGACGTATACGCGGCCAAAGTTGGTGAACATCAAAAGGTATGCGTGGCTGGGAACGATATGCACGTCGCAAACAGCGTCCTCGTCCTTCGTCGTCATGCCGATGATGCCCTTTCCGCCTCTTCTCTGCGCAGAATACGTATCTGCAGGCTGTCTTTTAATATAACCGGAGTTTGTCATGGTAATGACGCAGGTATGGCGTTCAATGAGATCCTCAAGAACGATCTCGTTTTCTGCCGCCACGATCTCCGTGCGTCTTTCGTCTGCATACTTTCTCTTGATCTCAAGCATTTCTTCCTTGATGATACCGTGGATACGGCCTTCGCTTGTGAGAATGTCACGCAGCTCTGCAATGAGTGCTTCCTTATCCTTGAGCTCATCCTGGATCTTGATTCTCTCAAGACCTGCAAGCTTACCAAGCGTCATATCGACGATGGCCTGCGCCTGCGGATCCGTCAGACCAAAGGAATCCATCAATGCCTCCTTGGCATCTGCGACCGATTCATTGGAGCGGATGATACGGATGACCTCATCGATGTTTTCAATGGCTTTCATCTGACCTTCGAGAATATGTGCGCGGTTCAGCGCACGGTCGAGATCAAAGCGCACGCGGCGCTCAATGACCTTTTCCTGGTGCTTGATATAATGGTGCAGAATCTGCGGCAGAGAAAGACACTTGGGCTCTCCGTTGACCAGCGCGATCATATTGACCGCAAAGGTATCCTGAAGCTGGGTATACTTATAGAACTGATTGAGAATGACCTGTCCGTTTGCATCGCGGCGGTACTCAATGACGATGCGCATACCGGCACGTCCGGACTCGTCACGCATGGCGGTAACACCGTCCACTCTCTTATCGTTGACGAGATCCGCCATCGACTTTATGAGCATGGACTTATTGACGGCGTAGGGGATCTCCGTGATGATGATGCGGTGATTCTCCTCGTCGATCTCCGCCTTGGAGCGCACCATGACGTGTCCCTTACCCGTGGTATATGCCTGGATGATTCCCTGCGTGCCGTAGATCGTTGCGTACGTGGGGAAGTCCGGTCCTTTTATGAACTGCATGATATCGGCAACGCTTGCATCGGGATTTTCCATATAGTAGATGGTGCCGTCGATGACCTCACCGAGATTATGCGGCGGAATGTTGGTTGCCATACCGACGGCAATACCAACGGATCCGTTGACTAAGAGATTCGGGAAGCGTGCGGGGAGCACGTCAGGCTCCTTTAGCTTATTGTCGAAGTTCGGTGAGAAGGGAACGACGTCCTTTTCGATATTTTCTAACATCTCATTGGAGATCTTCGCCATTCTTGCTTCCGTATAACGGTATGCAGCCGCGCCGTCACCGTCCACGTTACCGAAGTTACCGTGTCCCTCAATCAAAGGATAACGCATTGAGAAGTCCTGCGCCATACGGACCATCGTATCGTACACCGCCACGTCACCGTGCGGATGATAGCGTCCAAGCACGTTACCGACCGTCGTTGCCGACTTTCTAAACGGCTTATCCGAGGTCAGATGATCCTCATACATCGCGTAAAGGATTCTTCTGTGAACGGGCTTCAGACCATCTCTGACGTCCGGCAATGCGCGCGCAACGATAACGCTCATCGAATACTCAATGAACGATTTTTTTACCTCCATATCCATGCGGATGGGGACGATCTTCTGATTTTCAAATATGATTTCTTTTGATAATTCCGGTTTGCTTTTTTTAGCCATCTTTTTCACAACCTTCTGTATGGGTTATATTCTTTTTTTAGAAAGTCTTATCCTTAAAGCCCTTTTTATCAGGGATGCAGGCGGACTGCGTGCACCATATCCAAATAGCGCACAATATCCTCCTTCTCCGGCAGAGAGGAGGCCTCTCCCGCTACTTTTGCTGCGGCTGCCGCGGAGGCAAAGCGCATCGCGTCCTCATCCACTTGATTCTCCATAAAATGAGCATAAAGGAACGCGGACAAAAAGGTATCTCCTGCTCCCGCAAAGCTGCGCAGTAAAACCTTTGGAGCATTGACGAATATCGCATCCTCTCCGGATACGTACACAGCACCCGCACCGCCCATCGTACAGATCACCCTCGTACCAAAGCTCTGGAAAATCTCTTTTCCGGCCGAGGCGGCATATTCTGCAAGAGAACGTGTATCCTCACACGCAATCCTCTTGCCGAAATAGGCGGTAAGCTCGTGTATATTGGGCTTGATGAGCCACGGTCTTCCCTCAAGTCCGTGCCTGAGCGCATCTCCGTCCGCATCTAAAACGACGCGAACGCGGCTTCCCAAAAGCATCTGACAGACCTCTGAATACGCACTTTTTGAAAGTCCGCGCGGAATACTGCCCGCACAAACGAGGATTCCATCCTCCCCCTCACATTCCCGACGAAAGTCGGAAAGCTGTGAAAGAAGCGTATTCCATTCATCCTCACGGATAGGACCGCCGCCCTCGTTGATCTCCGTGCATTCACCAAAATCGTCTATGATCTTGATGCACATTCTCGTTTCACAGGCGGTTTTCGTAAAGCTCCCAAAAATTTGCTCCGACTGCAAATATTCCTGCAGCATCTCTCCAACCGCACCGCCGGAAAATCCAAAGACCTCCGTTTCAGCACCCAGCTTTTTCTGCAGGCGCGAAACGTTGATGCCCTTTCCGCCTGCACAGCAAACGGAGGAGGAGGCGCGATTGAGCGATCCCGTCTGAAAGGCGTCCGAAACGTACAGCGTTTTATCTATGCACGGATTCAGAGTCAAAGTAGCAATCTTCATATATCCAGATACGTTGCAAATTTTGCATTTTCCTCGATGAACGCACGGCGCGGCTCGACCTTATCTCCCATAAGGACGGAGAACGTTTCGTCGCACGCAAGTGCATCCTCTATTGTGACCTTGAGAATGGTTCTGCGCTCGGGATCCATCGTGGTTTCCCAAAGCTGGTCGGGATCCATCTCACCAAGACCTTTATACCGTTCTGCCTCGGCATTTCCTCCGAGCCTTGCAATACACTCGTCACGCTCCTCATCGGAGAAGGCGTAAAGCTGATTCTTGCCCTTATATACCTTGTAAAGCGGCGGCTGTGCAAGGAAGATGTGTCCCTCCTCGATCAACTGCCGCATATGACGGAAGAAGAACGTCAGAAGAAGAATACGGATATGAGAACCGTCAACGTCGGCATCGGCCATAATGACGATTTTTCCGTAACGGAGCTTTGAAATATCGAATTCATCACCGATTCCGCATCCAAGTGCCTGGATGATGGGCGTCAGAGAAGGATTGGAGTAAACCTTATCAAGGCGTGTCTTTTCGACGTTGAGCACCTTACCGCGCAGGGGAAGGATCGCCTGGAAGCGGGAGTCACGGCAGTCCTTTGCCGAGCCGCCCGCGGAATCTCCCTCTACCAGATACAGCTCAGTCAGCTCTACCGTTCTCTCGTGGCAGTCTGCAAGCTTTCCGGGCAGAGAGGAGGAGCCGAGCACGCTCTTTCTGCGTGTCTGCTCTCTTGCCTTACGCGCAGCCTCTCTCGCACGCGCTGCCTCAAGCGATTTTTCGATGATGGATTTTGCTGCAGCGGGATTTTCGTCGAAATATTCCTCCAGCTTCTGCTTTACGATCGTATCCACGAAGGTTCTGACCTCAGAGTTTCCGAGCTTTGCCTTCGTCTGCGATTCAAACTGTGCATCGGGCAGCTTGACGGAAACGACGGCACAAATACCCTCGCGCGCGTCCTCACCCTTCAGATTGTCATCTGCGGTCTTGAGGATTCCCTTCTTGCGTCCGTAGTCGTTAAACGCCTTCGTCAGCGCAGACTTGAAGCCCGCGTCGTGCGTACCGCCCTCTATCGTCGCCATATTGTTTGCAAAGGTATAGATCGTTTCGTTATAGGAGTCGTTGTACTGCAGTGCAACCTCTGCCGTCATATCGCCCTTTTCGCCCTTGACGTAGATCACCTCGGGATGGATGGGATCTGCGTGCTTTGCCGCGTTGAGGTATTCAACGAACGAGCACAGACCGCCCTCGTAGCACAGATCATCCTCGATGATCTCCTCACCGCGCAGATCGTGCAGACGGATTCTCACGCCCGCATTGAGGAACGCCTGCTCTCTCATACGGTTGAGCACCGTTTCGTAGTTAAAACGGACCGTTTCAAAGATCTCCGCATCCGGCTTGAAGCGGACGTAAAGTCCGTGCTTTCCCTGAGCATCTCCCTCACAGCGGAAGGGAACGTCTACCTTACCGCGGACGAAGCGCTCCGTATAACGCTGTCCATCGGTGCAGTTTTCAAGCTCCACCCATTCCGACAGCGCATTGACGACCGACGCACCGACACCGTGCAGACCGCCAGAGATCTTATAACCGGAGCCGCCAAACTTTCCTCCCGCGTGCAGAACGGTAAATACGACCTCCAGCGTCGGGATTCCCATCTTTTGATGGATACCGCCCGGAACACCGCGTCCGTCGTCCTGGACCGCGACGCTTCCGTCCTCGTAAAACGTTACGTCAATGGTGGAGCAGGCACCCGCCATTGCTTCGTCAATGGCGTTATCCACGATCTCGTAAATGAGGTGATGAAGGCCGCCCTCACTCGTCGTACCGATATACATACCGGGGCGCTTGCGTACCGCCTCAAGGCCTTCAAGCACCTGTATTTGATTGTCGTCGTATATTTGATTTTTGATTTCTTCTGACATAGTGCGATTCTATCCTTTTCTCTTTTTGGTCTGGTTGCTGTCGATGCTGCACGCCTTCATTCGTCCTCTCGGCCGATCAGCGTGCGGGGGGAAAACTGTGATAAGGCGACGGCACAGTGAAAAACACCGCCGTGCACACACGCATCGCCCATCGGTGCGCGTCCTATCACGATAAAGGATTTCGGAAGCTCCTGCCCGAGGCTCGTAATATCCCCGAAGCTCTGGGCCTGATTCAAAAATTCCTTCGTCGTATTGGATACGGTCGCCGTATCCATATCAAAAATACCGATAATATCGTCAAGAGGGACGGTGGTTGAAGATCCGAGATTCAGTCGTCTGAACCTGCCCCGCTTTCTCTCCATGCTCAGCCCTCCCCGTTTTCTTGTGGAACGGCGTTTTCGTAGCTTCCTGCCGATACGTGTATCATATTGACGTCCATACCTGCAAACAGGGACTCATTGCAGGAGGTCATGATGACCTGTCTTCCACCGAGTCTTTGCATCAGATACCTTTGTCTGCCTGCATCGAGCTCGCTTAAAACGTCGTCAAAGAGGAACACGGGATATTCTCCCGTCGCCGCACGGCAAAGCTCACCCTCGCCGAGCTTCATTGCAAGTGCGATTGATCTGTCCTGTCCCTGACTTGCGTAAAGCCGCGCCTCACGTCCGTCAAGGGTAATGGAGATATCGTCGCGGTGACATCCGTGCAATGTGGAGCAGGCGGCAAATTCACGTCCTGCGTACGACGTACACAATGCGTAAAACGCCTCGCTCATTGCCCTTGCATCGCCTCCGTACCGATCGGGATCCGCATCGGACACGTAGCGCAGAGCCGTATGCTCAAGTCCGCCCGTCATATCCTCAAGGAACTGTCCCACGGAGGTATCGAGAAGCTTGATATATTTCATTCTGGTTTGCACGATGCGCGTGTTCAGCTCTGCCATCTGCGCCGTCAGAACCTCATAAAGAGGCATTCTCGCCGCCTGGGATTCCTCCTCACGCTTGAGAAGTGCGTTTCTCTGCTTCAGTACAGCGGCGTAATCGCTCAGCGCCGCGAGATACGCAGGTCTGAGCTGGCTGATAGCGGCATCTAAAAATGCGCGTCTGAGCTGCGGTGCACCCTTGATCATGGAAAGATGCTCCGGACAGAACAGCACGCCGTGGAAGCTTCCAACGAAATCGGCGGAGCGTCTGATCGTCACGCCGTTCTTTATCATGCGCCGTGCTTTTTCCGAGTAGAGCTGCAAAACGAGATTCTGATCTCTCCGCTCATCGCAAAAATCAAGGGAAAGGGCACCCTCGCTTGCGCCGAAGCGCAATAGCTCACGGTCGTGCACCCCTCGAAACGATTTTCCGCACGCAAAGCAGTAGATCCCCTCCAGCGCATTGGTTTTTCCCTGCGCGTTATTGCCCCACAGAATATTGACTCCCGGGGTAAAGGAAAGTGCTGCATCCTCTATGTTGCGGAAATTCCGATAGGTGATACTTTTTACGTTCATAGAAGATATCGTATCACTCTCTGAGATGGCAGGGAACTGCAAGATGCGTATAGCGCTCTGCAAGAATTCCTCTGCTCTCCAGCTTCCTTGCGGCGGCGGCGATCTCCTCCTCCGTCAGCTTGTCGTAATCGGGCGTAATCACCATGGAAACGAGAGAGCTTACCAGAGAGAGCTTGATATATTCGTGGTCGCAGGCACGCAGTGCGTCAAGCAGGAAGCGGCAGTTGAAGCCTATCTTCATATCCGGTCCCTGCATCTCGATCGGGATCTCATCGTTGACCGTACCGTTAATGGAAACGGCGGAAACGCGCAGAACGGAGTCGTTGAACATAAACTTGACGGAGCTCTTTGACTGTCCTGCCGTCTTTTCCTCCGCAACGAGCGCCGCACGCTCAAGGGAGCTGCGCAGCGCCTCGCAGGAAACGGTCGCGTGCGTGACGGGTGTTTTGGGAATGAATTTTTCGTAATTGACGTACTCTGCATCGATCAGACGGGAGAAGAAGCACAGATTTTCCATATGGAACATAATGTGCTTTGCGGTTGCGCGGATGGATACGGGGGTCGTATCGTCGCGCAGCATTTTCAGAAGCTCTGCCACGGTTTTTCCGGGAACGATCATCGTCGTATCCAGCGCGTCGCCGGAAATGACGTCGTTCAATACCATTTCCTTTTCGCAGATTGCAAGGCGGTAGGAGTCGGAGGAAACCATCGTCAGGCAGTTGTCGTGCAGACGGAAGAAGATACCGTTGAGCGCGGGGCGCGGATCGCCGGATGCAACGGCGTACAGCGTCTTATTGATGGCATCGCGCAGCTCGCACTGCGGCATGGAAAAGCCCCAATCGCCGTCGAGCACGGGCATATTCGGAAATTCCTCTCCGGGCATTGCGTTGAGTGTAAATTCGCTCTTTCCGCTCGTGATGCGTGCGCGCATCTTTTCACCGACCTCAATGCGGATATCCTCCGGCATGGTACGAATGATCTGATTGAGCTTCTGTCCGCCGATGATATAGGAGCCGGGCTCCTCAACCCTTCCGTTCAGCGTACAGCGAATACCCTTTTCAAGGTCGAAGGAATTGAGCACGACGGTGCCGTCCTCATTTGCCGTGATACAGATTCCCTCAATGGAGGTGATTGTATTTTTGTTTGAAACCGCAGACATGGTGGGAGTGACAGCGGCACACAGCGTTTCTTTGTCAAAGGTAACGATCATGGTGAATATGCTCCTATCATCAAAAATGTTTGAAATTCTTTGCTTGTTTGTCTGATTTGCATACGGCAAATCGCATCCGATCCACCCTCGCACTTTTCCACCGTCCAAGCTGCCCTTGTTTGGGCGGAAAAGAGAGAAAAAGAAAAGAATAAGGGATTTTTAGAAGAAGTCGCCGCATTAGGGTGGTGTGGAAATGTGGAAAGCCTGTTTTCCTTTGATTTCAGGGGGTTTTTCCGTCAGTGCCTCCCGAAAATGCTGTGTACTGCAGACGGTGATTGCTGTGGAGATCGGGCGCACTTTGCACAGGCATTTTCTTTTCGGGGAGGGGGTGTGGATAAGCTTTGGATAAAAACGTGCTTTTTCCTGTTAACTTTTGGAAAAGCTTTGGAAAACGAAATGAGGGATATGCGATGGTTGTGGATATTACTTTTACACAGCCTGTTGAAAAAGATGTGGAAAAACAGAAAATGTCACATTTTCACCGATGAAATGTGAGGTATCCTCGCATGTATTCTTTTTTTTGAGATGTGGAAAGTGGGAGGAAAAGAATGGGGAATCTTGTGGAAAAACAAGGATGCGCGCGTGGTTCTCAGCCCGTGGTGATTTCCTTGATGAGATTGTCGATGTCGTTCTCAAGCGTTGCGTCCTCGCGTATCTTCTCATGTATGGTTTCGATGGAGGAGAGCACGGTCGTGTGATCCCGGTCGAATACCTTGCCGATGGAGGGGAGGGAGAGATCCGTTACGGTACGCATGATGTAGATGCAGACGTGGCGCGCAAGCGCGATCTCGCGCGTTCTGCGCTTGCCCTTGATGTCCTCCACGGTGACGTCGTATTTTTTTGCAACGGCGTTGAAGATCTTGTCCTGCGTCACGCGGACGGGCTCTGCCCCCGTGATAACGTCTGCGATGTTCTCCCTCGCCATTTCTATTGTGATGGGGCGCTTTGATAGATTGGAATACGCGCCAAGACGGCGGATGACACCCTCGATCTGTCTGATGTTGGACTTTAAGTTTTCACCGAGGAAGTTGAGGACGTCGATGGGAATATCCACACCCATGTCAAGCGCCTTCTTTCTCAGAATGGCAATGCGCAGCTCAAGATCCGGCGGCTCGATATCTGCGATCAGTCCCCACTCAAAGCGCGTCTTCAGACGGTCCTCAAGCGTTTTGATTTCCTTTGGCGGACGGTCGGAGGTGAGAATGATCTGCTTCTTTGCCTCGTAGAGCTCGTTGAAGGTATTGAAGAATTCCTCCTGCGTCGAGGTCTTTCCGGCGATAAACTGCACGTCGTCGATCAGAAAAACGTCTGCCTGGCGGTAACGCGCCCGGAAATTTGACATGGACTCGGTGGAGATGGATTCAATCAGCTGGTTGGTAAAGGTTTCGCCCTTGACGTACACGATGTTTGCACCGGGCTTTTTCTCACGGATGCGGTTTGTGATGGCGTAGAGAAGATGCGTTTTGCCAAGACCGGAGGGACCGTGAATAAACAGAGGGTTATAGGCGGTGGCGGGGTTGTTTGCAACCGCGATGCACGCCGCGTGCGCGAATTTATTGGAGCTTCCGACGATGAAGTTATCAAACGTGTAATCGCTGTTGAGAAAGATCTCCGGCTGTCCCAGTGCGGCAGGCTGTGCAGCACTCTGTGCGGATGCAGATTCCGTGCGGGGGGGGTCCTCCGTGCGTGCGGGCTCTGCCTCTCCTGCGTCGCTCTGTGCGCGCTCGGGCGTGTCCTTTGCGCCGAGGTCTGATGAGGTACTCTCCCTCTGCTGTGTGGGCTCCTTCTGCCCCTGTGCGGCCTGCTTGCCGTAGATATTCTCAATGAGAAGCCCCTGCATGGCATCTGCCTGCAGACGCTCGCGGTCGATGGGCTGCTTTTCGTCGGAAAGGATGCAAACCTCCACCGGGAAGCCCAGCGTGACCTCAAAATAACCCGCGAGGGTTTCCTTGTATCTGTTTGTGATGACCTGCGCCTTGATGTCGCTGTCCGTAATCAGCGCGACCTTGGTATCGCAGAATGCTGCAAGCTCAAGATGATTGAACCACAGCTCCATAATGGTTTCAGGGAAATTTTCTGAAAGAGCCTTCAGCACCGGCTCCCAGATGTAATGAAACGATTGCATGGGCATCTCCTTTTGGTTGACTTCATAATTATATATATACCCAATACATATTATACCACGAAACGGCCCTAAAAGCAATAAAAAAATTGTAAATTTGATTTAAAAAATAAAACAAAAAATGCCGCAAAAACGGCCCATTTAGAGACATTTTCACGGATTTTCAACAGTCTGTGATAACCCCTTTTCATTCCTTTGCTTTTTTTGGGGTGGATACTTTCGGTATTGGCAATTTTTCCCTTGAAAACGGTGCCGCGTGATGTTTTTTTGAGTGAAAAAAAGAGATCGGACCGCAGTAGATATCACTGTGGTCCGATTGTGTGCGGAGGGGTGCTTGCAGGGGATTCAGTTGTAATTTCGGAAGCAGGAGATGACCTTTCCGAGCAGCAGGACCTCGTCCACGATGATGGGCTCCATGGTGCTGTTGCACGGCTGCAGGCGGTAGTGGCCGTCCTCGCGGTAGAACACCTTGCACGTTGCCTCGTCCCCGACCAGCGCGATCACGATGTCGCCGTTGCGCGCGTAGGAGGTGCGCTCGACGATAACGGTGTCGCCGTTCATGATGCCGGCCTCGATCATGCTATCACCCTTGATGATGAGCGCGAACAGATTGTCAATGCTGTAGCGGCGCTTGTTGACGTAGAAATCGATGTAGGATTCGAAATTCTCCGTCGCAAGGATTGGCTGACCTGCGGCAACGCGGCCGAGCACGGGGATGCGGTCTGCGTTCTCGTTTTCATCGCGCTCAATGCGGAGGGTGCGGGATTTTCCGGATTCCTTCTGGATATAGCCCTTTTTTTCAAGGCTTGCGATGTAATGGTGCACGGTAGAGGTGCTCTTCATATCAACGGCAAGGGAGATGTCGCGCACGGACGGTGCGTATCCGTCGCGGCGAATGGTGTCCACGATAAAATCATAGACGAGCTGTTCTTTTTTTGTGAGTTTTTCCATGGCGGGCTCCTTTGAGAGGAAAAATGGATTTTGGGGAGTTGGGGCAGAAAACAAACAAATTTTCAATCTGTCATAATTATATCATATAAGGAGGAAAAAAGCAAACCTTTGTTCCCCTGTTATTGTGAACATTTTGTAAATTATTTATAAAAACAGCGAAAATAGCCCGAAAAACCCCAATTTTTATAAAAACCCAAGCAAGGAAAACCGATCTTTTGTTCTTGTT
>JAGBZV010000051.1 GCA_017628075.1 Clostridia bacterium | reverse complement strand
GAAAGCCTTGCCGTGTCTCGCCTCGTCGCGAGCCATCTCATGAACGGTGTCATGGATTGCATCCAGGTTAGCAGCCTTAGCGCGCTTTGCAAGGTCAAACTTACCTGCGGTTGCGCCGTTCTCAGCTTCAACGCGGAGTTCGAGGTTCTTCTTGGTGCTGTCTGTTACAACTTCGCCGAGGAGCTCTGCAAACTTAGCTGCGTGCTCTGCCTCTTCCCAAGCTGCCTTTTCCCAGTACAGGCCGATTTCCGGATAACCTTCGCGATGTGCGACTCTTGCCATAGCCAGGTACATACCAACCTCAGAGCACTCGCCCTCGAAGTTTGCGCGGAGATCCGCGATGATGTCTTCGCTGACGCCCTTTGCAACGCCGACTACGTGCTCAGCGGCCCAGGTCATTTCCTCTTCCTGCTTCTTGAACTTGGAAGCGGGACCCTTGCAGACGGGGCACTGCTCCGGAGCTGCTTCGCCTTCATAAACGTAACCACATACCATGCATACAAACTTTGCCATAATGAAATCCTCCAAATTTTATAAAATAATTTTTATTGAAGACGATCGTCCTTACTCGATCGCCTTATTGACTTGACATTCGGGACAGGTGCCGTTGAACAGGATATCTTCCGTCATAATTCGGAAGTTGTGCATTCGCTCAATTTCGGCTACCTTTTCCTCTGGAACCACCGGCTCGAAGATATCGAGCACGCGACCACACTCGGTACAGACGAAATGGCTGTGCTTTGTGGTGTCTCCATCAAAGTGTTCCTGCCCGTGGATCACGCCCACGCTGCGGACTTTACCGGATTCACAGAACTTTTTCAGATTCCGGTAAACCGTGCCGAGGCTGAGATCCGGGTAATCGGGCTTCAGTGCTTCGTACACCCACTCGGCTGTCGGATGCACCGTTGTGCCGCAGAGTATACCGTAGATCGCTTCGCGCTTTCGGCTGAAGTTTTCTCTCGCTGCCATTTGTCACCTCCGTGATCTCGGGAAGTTTTTATCTCTCCCTCATCTGTTGTTTGTATTATAGCATATGTTTTTTGATTTGTAAATAGGAATAATTATTATTTTTGATTTTATTTTGTAAACAAATTATGAACGCCTGGGTATTTCTCTTGGGAAAGTTCCTTCGGAGGAATAAACTCTTTTCCTTAATATTATGTACCGAAAAAGAAAATCAAAACCTGCGCAATTTTCTTTATCTGTAAAGTAAGAGGCTCTTTGCAAACTTCTCTTTTCAAATAATTAAAGTGATAAGGGGACTTGAAAAATGTTTTTTTCTAAGTTAGAATAGCAGCGGAAGGCATTCTCGGGCTTTCCGGAGTTGATTTTGAAAATAAAGTTGCCGCGCCTTGGGCTGCGGTATGATCCGAAAGGCGGATGTTCATGAAACTAAAAGATCGCTTAAAGTACAACCCTTTGAACCAGCTGTACGATGAAGCCAATATGCCTGCCAAAATCCGGCGCAGTCTGAATTTCATTCTGCTCGGCAACATTTTCGGCAGTGCGCACGGCATCATCTGCGGCGGCGGCACCACAGCCATGATCGGTCTGGCCACGGAGCTTGGCGCTAACGATATGGCCTTCGGTATTCTGGCGGCCATCCCGCAGGTGGCAGCACTCCTGCAGCTGCCCTATTCTGTTTTGGTCAACCGCACGCACAAACGCAAAAAATACATGCTCACGCTGGGCATCATTTCCCGTGCACTCTTGCTGCTGTTCGTCTTAATTCCTTTCCTGCTGCCGATGGCCTCCGCCACAGTGCAGCTGTGGACCATCATTTT
>JAGBZV010000050.1 GCA_017628075.1 Clostridia bacterium | reverse complement strand
GCTGTATTGGCAGAGAGATGAGAATGCCATTTCCGCTACGCAGGAAAAATACCATGCGTATCTGATGCGGATTGCACGGAACGTGCTTGACAGCGCTTCGGATTGCGAGGAAAGCGTCAACGACACCTATCTTGCAGCCTGGAATTCGATACCTCCTCAGAGGCCGACGGCACTCAATACGTATCTTGGCAAATTGACAAGGCGGATTTCCATCAGTAAATTCCGGTATCGCAGCGCACAGAAGCGGCAGGGCGGCGAGTATGCGCTGTCACTTGCGGAACTGGAGGATATTGTGACAGACGGAACGCAGCCGCAGACGGCGCTCGAGGCGAAGCTGCTTGGTGAGCTTTTGAACAAATTTCTGTGTACGCTGCGCCCTGAGGAGCGGAACACCTTTATCGGACGATATTTCTATATGGATCCGCTGAAGGAGGTTGCCGCATACTGCGGCATCAGCGAGGGAAAGGCAAAGACGCTTCTGTTCCGCACCAGACAGAAGCTGAAGGCGTATCTTGAAGAGGAGGGGTTCGTGCTGTGAACAAGAATATGATTTTTGATGCAATGGAATATATTGACGATGCAATGCTGGAGGAGGTCGATGCGCTTCGCTGTCGGAGGGCGGAAAGACCTGTGCGCACCTGGGCGCGCTCGCTCGCCTGTGCGGCCTGCTTGTGTGCGGTGATGGGCAGCTTGCTCCTGTATGCACGGTATGCGGACGGGGTGGCCGCGGAAATGGATGGAGCGAATAAGTTCCCGAGCTACGGTATCGAAGGGGGGCACGATGCGCCGGATGGAGAGGGCGGATGCGCGGAGGACTCCTTTACGGCGGACACCGAGATGTCAGCCCCGTCTGCAGATGAGGGGACAGCAAACGGAGTAACCGTGCCAAAAACAAAAATTCCGTCCGTCGGAACGGAAAGCGCCGACATGGTGCCGCTGTTTGTCTGGGATGGCAGAGTCTACGCGTTCTATCAGGTGGTTTCCGGACACCCGGAGCTTGCCGGAGCGTATCTTGGGACGGCCAGCTGTGAGATTGACGAATGGACGGATACGGATGCGTACGTGGATTTCTCCGGTACTGTTTCGGGCCGCTTTTATACGGTGAACGGATATGATCCATCCTTTATGCTTTGCATGAAGGCGGAGGATGGAGCGCTTACGCTCTTTGTCAACGACAACGGAATTACCCTGCACACAGGATACGATCTTTTTGAGCATCGTCTGCATGTATCTGGAAATTACAAGGCGGTACAATATCTTGTGAGTGAGAAACAGTACGATGCCGGACAGGGAAAGATAAAGACGCTGTACAGCGCATCGAGATTCTGGACGGCCGGCGTGGTGAAGCGTTTTGTAAAGGCCATGAATGACGGTGAATTTCTGTACGCAGACGACGTATTGCCGTCGGGAGGGGCGTCCTGCCTGTATCGGATGCTGTTTTGCATGGAGAACGGAACGACGGTTTTCCTCAGACTGTACGAGGGTGGATACGTTCAGTGCGAGGCGCTTTGGTCTGTATGTGTAAAGATAGATGCGGCCGTATTTGACGAGCTGCTTGCGAGCCTTTCATAAAGGAGGTGCCTGTGATGAAGCGAAATCGGACGATTATCTGTGGGGTTGTTTGCGCGGCCGTGCTTTTGATCTGCACAGCAGGATTGATACTGCGTGCAGGCTCTCTGGGGCTTGGGACGGGCAGAGTTCTGCTTGCAAACGGTGAAACGATACTCATCTGTGCCAATATGCCGATCCAATTAACGAACAAATCGGGAAATGACGCGCTGTTTGCACGTCTTTCGGACGGTGACAGGGTGCTTGTTTTGCATAGTGCCATTGCCGAATCCTATCCGGGCAGGGCCGATGCTTACGCGCTCCTCAAGGTTGGGGAAGGAAGCATTGCGGATATACCGGATGCGGTATTGGAGCAGCTTGCGCTGCTTGGTTGGCATACCGACGTGAAAATGGAGATGCATTCCGTTTCGATGGCGTGTACGGATTGGTTATATGAGGAGCCGCCCTCCTTTGCAAGGGCGGGGGAAACCGTGAACGTCAAGATCAGCAAGGCGTATGACGTGGGCTATCTCTTCCTTGTCAACGGTGAGCAGATCGAAATGCACGATGACACGGACGACTATTGGCTGTTTTCCT
>JAGBZV010000049.1 GCA_017628075.1 Clostridia bacterium | reverse complement strand
GAAGCGGCGGGAGCAAGCCCCCGCCCTACGTTATGAAATTGATTTCTCCGCTAAAGTTGCAGAGCCGAGCGCCTGCGCTTTTTTTGAGACGCGCGTACGCCGGTTGCCTCCAAGCCGTCCCCCTCCAATAAGCGACAGCAGCGCAGGATCGCATCCCCCGAGCGCATACAGCACAGCAAGATATACGGCTCCTCCGATCGCAATCGCCGCAAAAACCGCCCATCTGCCGGAAAAACACGGCAGAGCAAGCGCGGCACGCGCGCTTACTGCGCAGAACAAGGAAGCAAGGCCCGGACGCAGGAGCAGCGAGGCAAACGGCAAACGCATATCCAGCTTCCGCAGGACGAAGCCCGCATTGCAAAGCGCCATCACTGCATAGCACAAAACGGTAGACAGCGGCACACCCCGGATACCGAAGAACGGCATCCCACACAAAATCACGCTTGAGGTGATTTTGACCGCAGCTCCGAGCAGCATACTGTAAAGCGAATAGCGCGCCGCCCCGGCAGCCTGAAGAATCACGTTCGTTATGGCCAGAAGCGACAGGAAGAAGATCGCAGGTGAGAGCAGCGCAAGCAGCGGTGCTGCATCGGCACACAGCTCCGCGCGATAAAACAAACGAAGGATCTGCTTTGCAAGTATCGCCATACCTGCACTGCAAGGCATAGCAAGCGTGACCGTCAGCAAAACCGCACCGCGCGCAATGCGTGCAAACGACTCTCGTGACCGGCGCGCAGAGGACAGCACGGGCAAAAGCGCCGTCGTCACCGGATAGATCAGAATCGGCGGCAGATTGAACATCGGAACGGCAAGCGCCGTATAGCTTCCATACTGCGCCAAAGCATCCCCCGCAGACACACCCGCCGCACACAGCCGCCTGATAACTGTCATCGAATCCGTCATATCGCACAGCGACATCACCGATGCAGACAGCGTGATGGGAACGGCTGCCCGCAGAAGCGCTCGCAGAACTTCTCCCCTGCTGACTGCGGCACGCACGGAGGCACGCTCCCTGCTCCGCCCGATTCCATGTACCCGCGCAACCACAGGATAGGCACACAGCATCACAAGCATACTGCACAAGCAGCCCACGGAAAGTCCTGAAATCGCATGAGCCGCAACGATATGAATGGGATCTCCGCGCCGCATGGACAGCACGCCGAGCGCCAATCCGCAAATTGTCTTGAAGGCAGCCTCCACCACCTGTGCCACCGCCGCGGGAAGCTGACAGGACAGCCCCTGATAAAAGCCGCGCAAGGCAGACGAAATACAGATACAGAACAGCGCTGGCGCAAGCGCTGCCGTTGCCTCTGCCGCTCTTGGCGCGTGCTGCAGTGCGGCAAGCTGATCCGCCCCCAGCGCCATCAGAATTGCACCGAGCGCACCGAGCGTAAAAAACGCCGCGAGCGTAACCGTACAAACGCGCCGCAGATTTGCCGAGCGGCGTGCGGGATCATCGGTATCGTGCGCATACTGCGCGCAGAGCACGGCAGCCGCCACGGGAAGGCCTGCCGTTGAGATCATGTAGAACCACTTGTAAACAGCATACGCCAAATTGAAATACGCCATCCCCGTATCTCCAAGCATATTGGTCAACGGCACGCGTAAAAACAAACCGCAAAGCTTGGTCAGTACGTTGGAAACGGTCAGAAACAGCACGCCCCATGCAAAGCGCGCTCCTGCCTCCTTGGTTTTCTTCATCTTATCCACACGGCATCCTCCCAAAACTGCAAAAAAGAAAAGAAATATGAGCGTGATTTTCATCCGTTTCATATCTCTTTCACCGACGGGCATATTCCCATCGGTACGTTCCGTTTTTTCTGTCCGGAAATGCGGCAATCAGTCAAAGTAGTGCTTGACCGTTTCGCGCATCCGATGCTTCACTCCCTCGATATCGAGCGTAGTAAACTGTCCGTTTTCATACAGAATCCTTCCGTCAACCATCGTCATTACGACATCGGAGGAAACCGCGCTGTGTACAAGCGCCGTTGCCGGTGCATAGCACGGGATATTGTTGACCGCGTCCATATCGAGCATAACGAGGTCTGCGCGCGCGCCGCAGCGCAATCTGCCGCAATCCTCTCTGCCCTGCGCACGGGCGCCGTTGACGGTGGCAAAGGGCACAAAATCCGATGCCCGCATCGCGTCACAAACGCGATCCGTACCCTTCTGCAGAAGCGCCGCCATATTCATCTCTCTGAGGACGTCCAGCCGGTTGTTGGACGCCACGCCGTCCGTTCCGAGGACGACGGGCACGCCCGCGCGGTGCATTTTCCACAGCGGCATAACGCCGGAGCCGAGCTTCAGATTGGAGGTTGGATTGTGCGCTGCAAACACGCCGCGCTCCGCCATCAGCGCAATATCATCGTCAGAAACCCAAACGCAATGTGCGGCGACCGTCGGCACGTCAAATACGCCGAGATCGCAGAAGTGCTGTGCGGGGGTTTTTCCGTGGCGGGCAATACATTCGTTATGCTCTGCCTCCGTTTCCGACATATGCACGTGCATATGAAGCCCCAGGTCGCGCGCCGCCTCTGCTACGTAGCGAATGGCGTTGGGCTGCGTGGTATACTCCGCGTGTACGGACATATCCATTTTTATGCGGCCGTCCGCAAAATTATGATACTGCCCATAAAGCGCCATTGCCTCCTTGAAGCGGATGTCCGTTTCGGGCGTTTCATCGGGGTTGAAGCACGTGATGCAGCGTGCGATATTCGCCTTCAGACCGGTTTCCGCAACGGCTCGGATCGTGTCCTCACAGAAGAAATACATATCAGAGAAGGACACGATGCCGGCGCGGATCATCTCTGCCGCGGCAAGCATAGACGCATGATAGACTGCCTCCGAGGTCAGCCTGTCCTCTGCCGGGAAAATACGTGTATTGAGCCAATCCGAAAGCGGAAGATCCTCTCCGTAGCCGCGGAACAGCGTCATCGCGGTATGCGCATGACAGTTATAGAAGCCCGGCATCAAAAGCCGCCCCTTACCCATAATCTCGCGGTCAAAGCGTCCGGCCGGCCGTGCGTCGAAGATTCCCGTAATGTGAGAATCCTCGACGAGAACGTAGCGATGCGCGTGCGCGTCGCCGTTTTCATTGAGTGTCGTAATATCACAAAACAGTGTTTTCATTTAATCGTCTTCCTTTCAGCTGTCAGATGCGGCGGATCACAGAATCCAAAAGTGCAGTAAAATGATCCTGTACCGCCGCAGAGGTTGCAAGTACCTCCTCCTCCGTCATCGGAGCGCCGGTTACCCCGGCAGCGAGGTTGGTCACGCAGGAAATGCCAAGGACGCGGATACCGCAGTGCGCCGCCTCGATGATCTCCGGCACGGTCGACATTCCCACGACGTCTGCCCCAAGCAGACGCAAGGCACGGATCTCAGCCGGCGTTTCAAACTGCGGTCCTGCCATATAGGCGTATACGCCCTCCTTCAAGGAAATGCCGCATTCCGCAGCACAGCGGTGCGCCAAGGCGCGGAGATTCACATCGTAGACCGCCTGCATATCAAAGAAGCGCTCACCGAGAGCATCCTCGTTTCTGCCGCGCATCGGAGAATCCGCACAGAGCTTGATATGGTCGGTCAGAAGAACCAGGTCGCCCGGCGTCAGGACGTCGGCGTTGATGCCGCCGGCGGCGTTTGTAACGATCATGGTGTCCACGCCAAGAAGACGGCTGACCGCCGTCGGATAGGATGCCTGCCACATTTCCCAGCCCTCATAATAGTGGAAGCGCCCGTTGAAAAACAGAACGGTCTTCCCGCCTACCCGTCCGACGACAAGCTCTCCCTTCTGATAGGAAACGGTCGAAACCGGAAAATTCGGGATCTCACGGTATGGGATCACAAGGCGTTCAGCAACGGCATCGGAGGCGGCATACGCGCCGAGTCCGGAGCCAAGGATCACCGCCACAGATGGGGTGGAAAATCCCTTGGCACGAATACGCTCCGCCAATGCGTCGGCGGATTCACGGTATACGGTGATGTCTGGTCTTTGTATCATTGTGGCTGCTCCTTTTTTCCAATAAATTCACGGAACATGGAATCGGCTGGAACGCCGTCCGCATCTAAAGCCTCCACGCACGCAAGCCGCGCAAGCAGAGAGTCCGCATACGTCTTATATACGCTATCATCATCCAATCCGGCGAGCACCGCCTCTGCCATTGGCCGGATCACGCCGACCTCATATTCCATATAGGAATCGATGCAGATATCCGCACAGTCAAGATACGGATAGATATTGGCATCCTCATTTACGCAAACGTCCTCCCACATGGAAAGCGTCTTCTGTGCATCGGATCCGCGCGTGCGCGCATCGCGCACAAGCCTTCTGAGAAGCCGGATCTCCCGCGCGTGCAAAACGCCGCACGGTGTTTCAACGTCACGTTCGGGCAAAATAGCGATGCTGCGGACGGTGTCCCCCGGAAGGAGTGCGCGGATCTCAGGGTACATCGCCTGGATCCCTTCCAGCAAAATGATATCTCCCTCCACCGGAACATACCTGCGGACGCCGCCTCTTTTTCCGGTTACGAAATCAAACAGCGGCAGGTCCGTTTCTTCCTCTCTGACAAGGCGCGTCAGACACGAGGTGAGGGTTTCCATATCGAGTGCTGCCACCGTATCGTGATCCACACGGCCGCTCGGCGTCAGAGGAAGGCGGCTCCGATCAAGGAAAAAATCGTCAAAGGAAACCGGAAACACTCTGTGACCTGCCGCCTCAAGCACTTCGGTCAGAAGCTGAGCTGTTGTCGTTTTTCCAGAGCAGGTCGGTCCTGTAACGGTAATGATCTGCAGATTGGGCTGTGCCAGCAAGGTGGCTGCGGCAGCGCGGATCTGGTCGGTAAATCTCTGCTCACTGCGTGCAATCAGCATCTGCACGTCGGCTGTCTTTTTTGTCATCGCAGCATCTCCTTTCACGTGGTTTTCGTCTGTAACACTAAGTATTTTTCAAAATACGCACGGATCGCCTCATCGTCATTCCGATTCGCAGTCGTCGGCGCCCCCGGCGCCAGATACTCATAGGGGTATTTGGGTGAGAATATCCGCTCAATATGTCCGCGATCTGCAGAAACGAGCTTGGTAACCGCACCTGCGCCGACGGCAAATACAGAATGCAGCTCCTCCATCATCAGAATATTGTATCGGCCCTCGGTTCCGGGCAGGCAGAAGCCAACGTTTTCAAAATTACCGACGGTGTTCTTCTGTCTGTACAAATAATACGGCTGATAGCCGGCATTGATGACGGAAACGTGAGAATATTCCACGCTTTTCCCTGTTTCTCCGCCCGTTCTGGAATAGACGTCCGTGCCCTCACGCAGTATTTCCGCCGCTTTTTTGACACAGAAGGTATGCACCGTAATATTATCCGGATGCAGCTCCAAAATTCTGTCAACGGTCTTGGAAAAGGAAAGGAACGACTCGCCCGGAAGACCGGCGATCAGATCTGTATTGATGTGCGGAATGCCGGAGCTCCGGGCAATATCGTACGCACGCAGAAAATCCTCCACCGTATGACGGCGGCCGATGGATGCTAGTATCTCATCGTTGAGCGTCTGCGGATTGATAGAAATGCGCGTAACACCGTAGCGGCGCGCAATCCTGAACTTTTCCTCCGTGATCGTATCGGGCCTTCCCGCTTCCAGCGTGAACTCTGCAAGCGAGGACACGTCAACGTTTGCGGCAATCCGCGCCAAAAGGATCTCAAGCTGGGACGCATTGAGCGTCGTCGGCGTTCCGCCGCCGATGTATACGGTGACAACGCGCCGACCGTTTTCACGAAGGATGCGGAACGTTTCATCGATCTCCCCGCACAGCTTGACAAGATACTCGGGAATCAGCGCCAAAAGCTTTTGAGAGGTATAGGAAACGAACGAGCAATACGCACAGCGCGTGGGACAAAACGGAATGGAAATATAAACCGAGCAGGTATCCGGCGTCGTCACGTCTGCAAGCTGCTTTTCAAAAACGGCAACGTCGGTGGCAAGCGTCGCTTTTTTCGGATTGACCAGCATTTCCTCGCGCAGAATCGCCTTGACAGCCTCCGCATCAAATCCGCGATTGAGATAATCCATGGCAAGCTTTGCCGGGCGAACGCCCGTCAGAATTCCCCAAACGGGACGGTAGTGCAAAAGCTCCTCACCCGCATCAAAAAAGCATTTTCCAACCGCAATCTTTTCGGTTTTTTCATGCGTATGCAGGGCGCTGTACGCCATCTCGTGCACAGAGGAGGCGCATCTGCCTGCATGGCGCAGCGTCACCTCGGCACGGATACCGTATTCTCCTGCAGCGCCCTCTGCTTCGCGCAGAAGCGGCTCCGTTTTCACATACGCCGCAGTCGCATCGGGTGACTCCACCTCATCCTCAGAAAATCTGACACCCGGAAACAGCATCATACAGAGTGTCTGAACATAATAATGATTGATTTTTCCGTCAATGCGTAACTTCATTGGTCCAGCCGCCGCGCACGGGCACGGTGGGCTCTCCTTCCAGACAATTATTTTTTTCGCAGCACGTTGGATTCCAGCATGACCGTCACAGGTCCATCATTGACAAGTGCGATCTGCATATCCGCGCCGAATTCTCCTGTGCCGACCGGAATATCCTGCTCACGCAGGAGTGAAACGAAATATTCGTACAGCTCGTTGGCTCTTGCAGGTCCCTCCGCCTCCAGAAAATCCGGCCGGTTCCCGTGCGCATAATTTGCGCACAGCGTAAACTGCGACACCACGAGCAGAGATCCGCCGATGTCGCGGACCGATTTGTTCATTTTCCCATTCTCATCGGAAAAGATACGGAGCTTTGCGATTTTTTCAGAGAGAAGGCGTGCATCCTCCTCGTCATCCCCCTTTTTCACGCCGAGCAAAATCAGAAATCCCTGTTCAATGGATGACAGCGTCTTCCCCTCGACGGAAACGGAAGCAGAGCTCACGCGCTGCAGCAATGCTTTCATTGGATGTTCGTCCTTTCCCCGTCCTGCAGACGGCTCCTACATTCGTGTAACGCGCACAACGTCGCGGATGTTCCGCAGCCGCGCTTGGATGGAGTACAGATGCTCAAGATTCTTACATCCGACGGTCATGGTAATGACGACCTCAGAATCGCTCTTGTTCTGTGAATTCATTTGCAGAATCGAAACGCGCATATCGGCAAGCGCCATGGTGATCTCCGCAATCAGCACGTAGGAATTGACCGCCGTGATGAGAAGGCCTGCCTCAAAGGTTCTGTTTTGCGCTCCTGAAACGTAGTCGTCCACCCACTGCGCCGACTTGAAGCGGGAAGCATCCTCACTGCTTGTGCGCCTCTGTGCAATGTTGACACAGTCCGCCTTGTGAATGGAAATGCCAAATCCCTTCGTGACAAAGGCCACGAGCTTATCACCCGGCAGCGGGCTGCAGCACTTGGCAAACTTGACCTGGCAGCCATCTACGCCGTCCACGATCACAGAGCCGGTAAAGTGCTTTGCGTGAGGTGCAGCCTTAGGCGTAAGCTGTACCTGTGACACGTCGCGCAGCGGCTCCTGCGCCGGCTCCGGTGCAACCACGGAATCAAAGGCATCGCGCAGCTTGCCGGAGATCTTCGCTACGGACAGACCGCCGTATCCAATGGTATTGTAGAGATCGTCCACCTCGTGCAGGCCGAGCCGCTTTGCAAGATTAGACATCACCGCCTGGTACTGCGCCTCCGTATAGGAAATGCCGTAATGCCTGAGTTCCCGATCCAGCTCGGACCGGCCAACGGCAATGTTCTCCGAACGCTTTTCCTTTTTGAACCATTGCCGGATCTTATTCTTTGCCTCAGAGGTCTTGACGACCTTGAGCCAGTCGCGGGACGGTCCGCGCGACTGTCCGGAGGTAATGATCTCAACGATCTCTCCGTTTTGAAGCACGCGATCGATGGGCACGATCATACCGTTGATCTTGCCGCCGATCATCTTGTTTCCGACCTGCGAATGAATGTTGTACGCAAAGTCAATGACCGTCGATCCCTGCGGCAGCGCTATAACATCGCCCTTGGGCGTGAAGACGAAGGTTTCGTCCTGGAAAATATCGATCTTGAGGGCACGCATAAACTCATCCGGGTCGTGCGTATCCTCTTCGGTTTCAACGAGGTTTGCAACCCACTCCAGCTTCTTGTCGATGTCACCGCCTGCGGCCTCTCCGGACTTGTACTTCCAATGCGCGGCGATACCGTATTCAGCGATATGGTGCATCTCCCACGTTCTGATCTGTACCTCAAAGGGAATACCGTCACGGCCAATGACCGTCGTATGCAGAGAGCGATACAGATTCGGCTTGGGCGTAGAAATATAATCCTTAAAGCGCCCCGGCATGGAGCGGAACATATCGTGAATGATGCCGAGCGCCGTATAACACTCAAGCTCCGTATCCACGATGATGCGCAGTGCATAAAAATCGTAGATCTCATCGAAGCTCTTGTTATGATTGTACATTTTTTTGTAGAGGGAGTATACGCTCTTGACACGGCCCTCAAGCTGGAAATGAATGTTGTACTCGGTCAGCTTATTTGCAATCTGTCCGCGTGCCTTCTCCAAGAAATTACGGTTGATACCGTATTTGCGTTCGATATCATTATAGACCTCATTGTATCCAATGGGGTCCAGATACGACAGCGACAGATTCTCAAGCTCGTGCTTGATGCGCTGCATACCGAGCCTGTGCGCCAGCGGCGCGTAGACGTTCATCGTTTCCAGCGCAGTAATGCGGCGCTTATGCTCGGGCTTTGCATCAAGGGTGCGCATATTATGCAAACGGTCGCAGAGCTTGATGAAGATAACGCGGATGTCGCGTGACATCGCAAGCAGCATTTTACGGAGATTCTCAACGCTCTGCTCCTCCTTGTCCGCAAACGGAATGTTGACCATCTTTGTCAGACCGTCAACAAGCTCTGCGACAACCGGACCGAAGCGGCGGCGGATCTCGTCAAGATTGACCTTTTCTGCACAGTCCTCCACCGTGTCGTGCAGAAGCGCGGCACAGATGGAATCCGTATCAAGTCCAAGCCCGGCAGCTATCTCCGCAACTGCAATAGGGTGCGAGATATACGCCTCACCCGAATTGCGGAACTGTCCATCGTGCAGCTCTGCCGCACACTGATAGGCCGCACGGATCTTTATCAGGTCGTAATTCTTCCCGGATTTTTCGAGAATGAATAAAAGTTTTTCTATACCGGTATTCATTGCGTGGTTTCCTTTGGTGAAAATTTATAAGAGGCCAAACACACGGCGCAGATGACGAATCTGCGGTGCGGCGGTCAGATCAATTTTTTGTCCGGATGGCAGGGCCACACGGAACACAAAGCCCTCGTCCGTATTGCGCGTACGCACAATCAGCCCCGTGTCGACAAACATATCACAGATAATCCGGACACGGCACTGCCCGATTCCGCTGTGATACGACAGCGCGCGGTACGTAACGGCAGTCCCTTCCTTTTCCGCAGCAGCTTCGCGCAGCAGAAGCCATACCGCCCGGCAATCCTCTCTGGTTGGTAAAACGGCGTCCGCGCTGCCGCATTCCTCCGGAATTGCAGCGATCCCCGCAAGGAGCCGTGCATACGTACGCTGCTGGCGCGCCTCTGCCGTTTCCCCGGGCGTATGCGGAACGATGTCGGAAAGCAGCATCTGCACCGTGCGCTCTCCGCGGAATTCGTTGACGTCCATGGAATAAACCACGTCGACAACGTCCCCCTTGGCAAACGGGAACAGCTCCGTCCGAACACCGAACGCCATTGCAGTCCGCGTCTGCGCATCATCCTCCGGGTTTGCAAGAAGGATCCGTGTATGCTTGCCCTGCGACAAAGCGCTGACGTCCTCAATGCGCGCACCGCGCAGGCAGAGCTGCGGCTGCGGATTGGCGCAGCCAAACGGCTCCAGAAGATAGATCTCCTCTACCGTACGAAGACAAACGTCGGAAAACGCAGTATCGCAATCGATCGGCAGGATCGGATCGGGAACGCCTTCGGAAAAGGCGCGTGCCGCACACGCCTCGATGCGGGCGCGGAAAGCGGGCAGCTTCTCTCGGGTGACCGTCAGGCCGGCAGCCATAGCGTGTCCGCCGAAGCGTACCAAAAGCTCCTCACATTCGCAAAGCGCTTCAATCATACAAAAGCCGTCGATCGATCGGCCGGATCCCTTTCCTTCGTCGGTTGGCCGAGGAACGCCGTCCTCCGTTTCGTAAGAAAACAAAATACAGGGCAGATGATATTTTTCCGTCACCCGGGAAGCAACGATGCCGATCACGCCGTGATGCCAGCCCTCTCCTGCCAAAACCAAAATATGCTCGCGCGACAGATCGTGCTCATTCTCAACCTGCGCGTACGCCTCTGCGGCAATGCGGTTTTCCGTTTCCTGCCGCTCGCGGTTGGCATCACACAGCTCATTTGCAAGCCGCGCCGCATATTCCGGAGAATCCGTCAAAAACAGCTCAACCGCCCGTGCAGCGGTATAAATGCGCCCAATGGCATTGATGCGCGGTGCGATCGTAAAGCTGATATAGGACGCCGTAATTTTTCGTTTTTTCGGATAGCGGGAGGGCTCCTGTGCGCCCGCGCCGCTATTCTGCTGTGCGGCATCCATCAGTGCAAGGATGCCCGGCTTGTCCGTCCGTTTGAGAAGTGCAAGCCCGACGTTGACAAGCAATCGGTTCTCATCACGAAGCGGCATGACGTCGGCAATGGTGCCAATGGCAGCAAATTCTGCATATTCCGCGCACAAACGGCGCATGGCCTCCCGTTTTGCAACAAGGTCTGTGATTCCAAAGCATTCCAGCGCACAAATCAGCTTAAATGCCACGCCGACACCTGCCAGCTCCTTGAAGGGATAACGATCTCCCTCCCTGTGCGGGTTGATAACCGCCGTGCAATCCGGAAGCTCCGGTCTGCAGGCATGATGGTCCGTTATGATGACGTCCATTCCGCGCAAACGAGCCAATGCGACCTCCGCAATGGCAGTCACGCCGGTATCCACGGTCACGATCAAGGTCGTGCCGTCTGCCGCAAGACGCTCCACGGCGTCGCTGTTCAGACCGTAGCCCTCATCAAAGCGGCCGGGAATATAATACCGAACATCTGCCCCCTGTGAGGACAGATACAAATATAAAATCGTTGTTGCCGTAACGCCGTCTGCGTCGTAGTCCCCATAGACCGTAATACGCTCTCCGTGCTCGATGGCATTGCGGATCCGTACTGCAGCACGCTCCATATCCGTCAGAAGGAACGGATCGTGGAAGACACCCGATTCCTTTCGCAGAAAGGCTCCCGCGCTATCCGGATCGCAATAGCCGCGATTATACAAAAGACGGGCTGTAATGGGAAGAATATCCAGTGCGGCACAGAGCGCGGCGATTGCACGCTCGTCTTGTGTCTGCAGCTTCCATGTTTTGGTATGAGATGTCATGCGGGCACTCAGAGTCCTTTCGTGAGCCTTTTGATAACGGTATACACCGTCTTTTCCTTTGCACTGCGGTCAACGATTTTTTTGTCGATAACAAATGCGGCGGCAAAACCACCGGCTGCACCGAGAAATGCTGCAGTGGGAACACCCGGAAAAATCCAAAGTGCCACAGCCAATCCGCAGATAAGGGCAAGAAGCAGGGGCAGGAAAAAAACGGCAGCAGCATAGCCGAGGATCAATTGCGTCGAGGATTCGATCACGACTCTGTCCCCGATCTCCGCTCCGATCTCATTGCGTGCTGTTACAGACAGCTCTGCTGCAACGGGAAACATCTGACAGTCTGCGCACACGTCGGTGTGAAGCGCAGACGCGGTACCCGCGTCGTCCGTCAAAGACCTCCCGGCATCGGCCTTGTGGCATCCCGCACATGCGGACATTCTTCGCACCTCCACGACCGCATGACGGTCAGAACGCGCGATCACTACTCCTGTTTGCCGCATGGCAGACACTCACCTCATCTCATTCTGTTCGTATTTCATATCAGGACACAGTGCTCACGTCCGCCAGCGTGCAAGGATGCACAGCGCGGCGTTCAAGCCGTCGAGGGCGGCACTTGTAATGCCGCCGGCATAGCCTGCACCCTCTCCTATGGGGTACAGATTTTCCGTTCCATACGCCAAAAACGTTTCCCCGCGCACGATTCTGACCGGTGCCGAGGTTCGTGTTTCCACACCCGTCAGCAGGGCGTGCGGAGCGGAAAAGCCCGGATACTGCCGCTCAAAGCGGCGGAGGCCGTCGGCAAGAAGCGACGTAACGAAGCCCGGCAGGATCTGATGCAGATCGGTCATGCAAACGTGGCCATCCATATAGGTCGGAAGAACACGGCTCGGCTCAGCTCCGCTCGTTCCGTTGAGAAAATCACCGACGGTCTGACAGGGAGCGCGGTAGTCACCGCCGCCCACCCCGAACGCAGCACGCTCCAGCGTGCGCTGATACGCAATGGCCGCCATCGGATCTGCACCGTAATCAGAGGTTCTGACGGATACGGCAAGTGCGGCGTTGGCGTTGCGGCCGTCACGCGCAGAACGGCTCATACCGTTGACAACGACACCGCCCTCCTCGCTTGCGGCGGCCATAACCTCTCCGCCCGGACACATACAAAAGGAATATACCCCGCGCGGATCGGGATCGTCTGCCGTCGGCTTCGGCCTGTGCGAAACGGTATATTCCGCAGGCGGGAGCAAAACGGCCTTCCCAACCGCACCGCAGGCAAGCGTATCGCGTGCAGCGTCACCATAAGCGGCCACGTTCAGATCGGATTGCAGATGCTCGATGCGAACGCCAACGGAAAATGGCTTGGGCTGTACGTCGAGCCCATGATCGAGAAGCATCCGGTACGTATCGCGTGCGCTGTGCCCCGGTGCAAGCACCAGAAGTCCGCACGGGATTTCTCCGTCGTCCGTAAGCACGGACGTTACGTGTCTGCCGCCGGCGCGCATCGTTAGCCGAAGATCGCGCACGGTACAGCGAAAGCGGAACTCACAGCCATGCGCACGCAAATGCTCGCGGATATTGGCAACCACACGGAGCAGAATATCCGTCCCTACGTGCGGCTTTGCACGGACGAGGATCTCCTCGGGTGCTCCGAATTCCACAAAGCGGCGCAAGATCCAGCCGCATTTCGGATCACCGACACGCGTGACAAGCTTTCCGTCAGAAAAGGTACCGGCACCGCCGGCACCGAACTGTATATTGGAGGATGGATCAAGCTGCTTTGTCAGATAAAAGCGTCTGAGTGCAGCAGCACGCGCCTCAACGTCATCCCCACGCTCCACGATGATCGGAGCGCGGTCACCGACAAAGCCGTTCTCACACAGACATAGCGCGCAGAACATTCCCGCCGGGCCAAAGCCTACAATCACAGGACGGCCCTCAAGCGGCTCATCCCCATGCTCCGTCGAAAACGAGCCGGGATCGAACGGCGTGATGCGCGGCTCGCGCGAAAGTACGGTCTTTTCCTGCCGTTCCGTGCAGTTCACGTGCAAAAGAACGGTACTGACGGTCTGCACGTCCGGCTTTTTTCTTGCATCTACTGAGGTTTTGTAGAGCGCAGCTTCCGTTATCTGTACTTCCCCGCCCTTGACTGCACGGCAGAAGACCTGCTTTGCACGTTCAAGCACGTCCTGCTCGGCGGCAGTATACGGCAAGCGCACGTCACGGACGAGAAACTGCCTCGGCTGGTTTGCTTTCATGCAGGCGACCCCTTACTGCTGGACATCCGACACACGGATCTGCAGAGAATAGTCGCCGACCGGATACAGCTGTGCAGAATTACCCTGCTTGATTGCCACGGAAACAGAAACGTACTGATCTCCGTTATTGACAGCGGCAGAGGCATCCGCTACAATTTCGAAATCCGTTTCGCGCAGATTCATGATAGAGCCGAAGATACCTCTTGCAGATATGGTGAGCATATCGTCGAGGATCTCAACCGTCTTTCCATCAGGCACGTTGACGATCTGTACGTCGGACGTGGAAACACGGACCTTCGACAGAATCGCATTGGTGAAGCGGATCCGAATGGAAACCGCCTGAGACGCATCGGGGTTCACGAGTGTTACGCCGTCGGGAAGATTGAGATCAAGGGCATGCACGCCGTCCTCTGTAATCTTGGTTTCGTCGATCGTTGTAACCGTGATCGATTGCAGGTCGTTGAGGGCCTCTACCGTGCCTCGCACCACCACCGTCTGCGGCAAAACGGTCACCTGCGTACCGTTTTCCGCAAAAAAGCCATACTTATAGGCCACGTTCAGCGCAACGGTCTTGGTCGTATATACGTAGAATTTTGCAGTCGCCTCTCTGTGCGACAGCGTCAGGTAGCGGTCGTTGATCTCTGCGCCGTTTCCATCGAGCAATACAAGCTCGCCTGTGCCCGAGAAGGAATTGGTAATGATACCGGGGGAGATCGAAAGGCGCGCACAGGAAATCTTGGAAAGCTCAGACTCCGGTCCCCAGACCTGGATTGTATCAACGGAAAGCGTCGGGGACGCAAGGTTAACGGTATACCCTGTCATAATGCTGTATTGGCTGAGGTACGCCTCGACCGGAACGTTTACCACCGAGCGCTTATCCATATATACCGTGATCTCCTTGGGATAATAATCCTCGATCACGGTTCCGTCAGGAGCCTCAACGACCACGGGATAGACGTTCTTGCCCGAGGACTTTGCTCCGCTGACGTCAACGTACGCCGTGATATCCTCAGCGCGCAAATTATTGAGCACGGTCTTTCTGCCCTTGAGCGTGACCTCAATCACGCTTCCGTTTCCGGAGATCGGCGTCAGCGGCAGATCTGTTGAAAGATCACGGTTGTTCTGAATGGAAACCGACACTGAGCTATATACCTGCGAGGAGGTGGGGGAGTCGATGCTCATAACGTAAAACCAAATACAGATTGCAGCACATACGCAGAGCACCATAGTCAGTGCCGTATCGCGGCTGACGTTATTTTTCCCGGGACCGCCCGTCTGGGCAGACAGGTCCTTCATGCGTTCATTGATTGTAAGCATAGCGTTCTCCTTCGTCTGGATCACTTCTTGGAATTGCGGCGGTTCTTGATCTTTTTGTACAGATTATCGGTAATCAGCAGGCTCTCCAGCTCCGCGACAAGCGTGCTTGCGTCGTAGCCGCGCTTGAGCTTGCCGTCCACGGCAACGGAGATCGTGCCCGTTTCCTCCGATACGATCACAACGACCGCATCGGAATTTTCACTCATGCCGATTCCGGCGCGATGGCGCGTACCAAGATCCTTGATGATATTGTCATTGAGCGAAAGCGGCAAAAAGCAGCCTGCGGAGTGAATCCGGTTTCCCGAGATCACGGTTGCACCGTCGTGAAGCGGGGCCTTATTAAAAAATATGTTCTTGAGCAAAAACGAGGACACGTCCGCGTTGATCACAGTACCGGTTTTGATGATGTCGCCCAGCTTCGTGGTGCGCTCAAAAACGAGAAGTGCACCTGTCTTCTGCCGTGCCAGATCCGTGCACGCCTCGCACACCTCACGAATGACGCCCAGCGTTTCCGTAGAGTCGCGCTGATCTCCGATGCCGCGGATGGACTTAAAGGGCTCGCCGCCGATCTTCTCCAGCGCAGACCGAATCTCCGGCTGAAAGAGCACGATCACGACGATAATACCGACCTGAAAGATGTTTTGCAGGAGATAGCGCGTGACGTACATATCCAGCGTTTCGCTGACGACCATTATGATAAATAGCAGCACAATACCGAGTGCAAGCTTTCCTGCGCGCCGTTCTCTGATGAATCGGAATGCAAAAAAGAGCATGACCGATACGAGAGCGATATCCAGGAGATCGGTAATTGCGATGGTTCTCAATGTTTGCCATATAAACGTCAATGTGTTGGAAATCCATGTGCTCATAGCTGCAGAACCTCTCTATATCAAGCCGGACGCCGTGCACCTGTCACTTCACCCGACGGGAATTTTCGATACGTATACTTATTATAATATTGTATCACAAATCTTCGGATTTTTCAAATCCTTTTTGTATCAATTCGTCTTTTTTTTCGCTGAAAATCGTAAATCTTCTGTGAACAAAAGAAAAGGATGGAGCAAGCGAAAAAGCCTGCTCCATCCGGCAAGGAACTACAGATGGGATTCGGACGGAAAATCGGTCAAAAACGACGCATCATACGCGCACGGTCAAGCGCCATACAGACGGCTGTGCCAATCACAAGCGATGCAAGCAGCTCACAGACTGCGTTGATAGCACCTGCGCTGAATACGAATGCAAAGAACGGAAGATCACCGATGCCCTCCAGGACCACTTGTGCATCGTTGAAAAACAGATACAGAAGTGACATAAAGAACAGCGTGTTGAACAGCGGCGCGGATGCACTTGCAACGGCATACGCCACCGGCGTCATACGGTTTTTTCCACCGCGCTGCGCCTTGGACAGCACGCCGGAGAGCAGACGGTACACGTACGCAGACAAAAGTCCCATCAGAGCGCGGGAAAGCACGCACATAACAAAGGTCGCACCCGGGTTGAGCGACATCAGCGCAGTGCCGAACGGATCCATGCCGAAGCACTGTGCAAACGACGTCAGACCGAATACACAGCCCAGGAACAGACCGCCGCCCGGTCCGAGAAGGATCGCACCGATCACGACGGGAACCGGAATAAACGTAATGGAGAGGATTCCGATGCGAAGGTAGCCGAGTGGAGTGAACGAAAGGATGAGAGTGATTGCGGTCAGTATGGCCAACTGTACCATCTGACGTGTGCGGGATGTGTTTTGCGTTGCCATGAGAAAGCTCCTTTCCGCTGCCGTTTCGCGCATGGCGAATACAGTGCGGCATGATTATATTTCAAATGCGGCTGGGCCGCAGCTTGATCGGGTTCAGCAATTTTTGCGGTAAAGGGCCGCAAGCCCTTCGAAAAGCAGATGAGGCACGAGTGCAAAGCGATGTCTACAAAGCGGGGCGATCCGCTCGGCATACATACCGCACGCAAACAGCCAAAGCGCCTCCGGAGCGGTGCCAAGCTCCTCCGCGATACGATCGATCAGACCGTCAACCTGTGCGACAGCACCGTAGAGAAGCCCTGCGCGCAGAGCATCCTGCGTATTCCGGCCGATCACGCGGCGCGGCAGCTCCAGAGAGATCTCCGTTAAAAGCGCGGCGTCACGCTCAAGCGCACGTGCAGAGCTTAAAAGTCCGGGCATAATCACGGCACCCGCGACCTCGTCCGGCGAGGAAAGCACCGTCAGCGCAGTTGCGGCATCGAAGGATACGATCACACACGGGCGCGAATCCACGATCCGGTCGGAGGCTCCGACCGCCAAGGAAACGAGATCTGCACCAAGCTGTGCCGGATTCTCAATACGGATACGAAGACCGGTCTTCATTCCGCTTCCGACGATTTTCGGGGGGACAGATATCAGGCGCGCTGCTGCACTGCAGATCGTATCTGTCAGAGAGGGCACCACGGAGGACACGATCAGACCGGTGATCTGCGCAGGGGCAAACGTATGGAGCGCAAAGATCTGCCCCAACCAAACGGCGTATTCATCGGCCGTTCTGTCGTTCGCAGCAGAGCAGGCTGCACAAAACAAAAGTCCGCGTTCCCCCACAAGGTCTGTAACACCAAGTGAGATTCGGGCATTTCCTATATGAATTGCGAGCAGCATATCCGGCGCACCCCTTTCCGCATTCATTTCCGCTGCAAACAGTATATCATATAAACATGAATTTTTCATGAACAAACAGACGCTTCACTAAAAAAGCCTGCCGAAAAATCCGCCGGCAGGCTTCCCTTGATTGTATATTATGCGTTTGCCGTAATCAGCGCAACTGCATGTGCGGCAATGCCCTCTCCGCTTCCGGTAAAGCCAAGCGATTCCTCTGTCGTTGCCTTGACGTTGACGGCATCGGGTGCAACACCGAAGACACGCGCCAAATTCTGCCGCATCTGCTCCATATAAGGTGCCAGCTTCGGCCTTTGTGCTATGACCGTTGCATCGATATTTCCAACCGAAAATCCGTGCGATGCAAGAAGTGCACATACCTGCTCCGCAAGCACAAGGCTGTCCGCTCCGGCGTATTTTTCGTCCGTATCCGGGAAATGACGACCAATATCTCCCAGTGCTGCAGCGCCAAGCACCGCATCCATGACAGCGTGTGTCAGCACGTCGGCATCAGAATGTCCAAGCAGGCCGTGCGTGTGCGCAATAGACACCCCGCCCAAAACCAGTGCCCTGCCTTCAACAAGACGGTGCACGTCATATCCGTGACCAATTCTGATATTCATAACTCTTCCCTGGCTTTTGCCTGCTGCAAAAGCATCCCTTCCTTGGAAATCGGAACGGGCTTCGGCACAGATGCCCCCGTTACGTCGTATGGCGGCGCAGCTTGGTATCCGGCGCCAAATATCCGTCATCCATGCGGTAAACCTTGTCTGCCATGGCAGCAATACCGTCGTCATGCGTGACCATAACGAGCGTCTGATGCTGAACCTCCTTCGTTTTGAGCAGAAGGTCCATCAATTCCTTTGCAGAATTCTTATCCAGGTTACCCGTAGGCTCATCCGCCAGCATCAGTGACGGATAATTGATCAGCGCACGTGCAACCGCCACTCTCTGCTGCTGGCCGCCGGACATCTCATGCGGAAGGTGGTGAATGCGGTCCGCAATGCCGAGAATCTCAAGCAGCTCGTTGATATGCGGGAACGACAGCCGTCTATCATCAAGCAGCGACGGCATAATGATGTTTTCGAGCGCCGTAAACACGGGAATGAGGTTATAGCTTTGGAAAATAAAGCCGATATGCTTGCGGCGGTATTCCGCAAGCTCCTCGCTTTTGAGCTTAAAGATGTCGCGGCCGTTGACGTAGACCGTACCGCCCGAGGGCGTATCAAGTCCTCCGCAAAGCTGCAGAAGCGTGCTTTTTCCGGAGCCGGAGGTACCGACGATCGCAACGAACTGGCCCTCCTCCACGGAGAAATTACACGTTCTGACGGCAGAGATAATATTATCTCCCTGATGGTAGACCTTTGTCAGATTATCGCATTGCAGAACTGTCATCGTAGTATCTGTCACTTTCAGCTGCGGAAAGTGTCCTTTCTATGAAGAGTATTGGAGATGATTCCCCCATTATCTGAGAAGCTGCGTGCGGAGCTGACGGCGGCAGATCCAGATCGGAACCAGAATATTGATCGCCGTCAAAAGCAGCAGCGTAAATACAGAGATCAGAATGAGCGCCGGCGTAAGATTCCCGATGTGGAACAGACCGATGAGACCGGAGCAGAAAATACCTGCCGCAGACGAGATCACCGAGGCGATCACAAATTCGAAAATATTGATCCTTGCAAGCTGTGTATGCTGTGCGCCGATCAAATACAGCGCGCGCATGGAAGGAGCACGGACCTCCAGCATAAAGTGTGCCATCGCAATGAGAAGGAGCACGGCTACGATCAAAACGAAGCTTTGCATCACCGCGATAAACAGCACCGCGTGCATTGCCGCAAGCTTTGCCTGGCTGAGCTGCTCGTGCACGTCGTGTACGACGAAGCTGTAATCAAACTCAAGCTTGCGCAGCTCCTCACGCACCTGTGCAAGTACATCCGCATCCCTGCTGTCACAGCGCACCGCATAGCAGTAGACCTCGTCCACCATCGTCATTTCCTCAAACAGCTTCGGGGAGGTATAAACTGTAATAATATCGTCGTAGGGATCGTCATTGGGACGATAGATGACCGCACCGACGGTATAGTCCTTCCATTCCGTACGTATCTTATTGACCTTGCCCGGACGGTCCTTATCCTCCTCCGTATAGCTGACGCGCAGCTTCAGCTTGTCACCGGCGTGGTAGAACTTATCGTTGTTTTCAGACCATCCATGGACGACGAGTGCAATGGTGTCCTCGTTTTCATAAATGCTTTCCAGCGATCCGGATACAACGTCCGCGCCAACGCGCATATCGAGAAGCATCTCGTCTGCGCCAATCAGTCTGACGTCTGTGATATTTCGCTTATAGATGGGCATCGAGCTGCTGTTCTGTCCGAACTGTCCGTTCTTGACGGTGTTGGAAACGAGCTGCTTCTGAATGTTGGACTCTACAAGAAAGTCATTGAGATAGGTATAGAACGCAGACAGCTCCATGCGCCGCTGAATACGCTCCACGTGCGGAATCGCCGCAATCGCATCTGCGGTTTCCGGGATCATCGTTTCATATACGGAGGACAGATCAATGTCACCGTACAGGTAAAAATCGGCAAGCTCCATTTCTGCCGCAGACGGTGCCTCGTTGTATTCCACGGAGATCTGCTGCGAGAAGAACGCATACACGCAAACAAGAAGCACGATAACCACGCAGAAAAGGCGGTTGATACCGCGGTTTCTGGTGAAAAAGAGCACCGCGATGCGCTCAAGGATTCGCTTTTCTCTGAAAAGGATATCAGAGGTCTTTGCGACGAAGATGTTGCCGGACTTGTGCGCGGCAGAGAGCATCTGTGCATATGCCACGCTCGTCATGCGCTTGGACAGGATAAAGACAACGCCAAGCAGAATTGCCGTCGACAGCACCCAAAGCACGAACATCGCACCGAAATCAAAGTGGAACCACAAATAGACACGATCCTTGGAGATGTTTTCCGTCAGCGCGCAGACCAGACGCATCAGCGCCGCAGCGCCCGCAATACCGAACGGAAAGACCGTAAAGAAGATCACGGCGTATTTGACGAACTGCATCCGGAAGATCTGCTTCCAGGTCGCGCCGATCATCGAAAGCGTAGCAAGCTCCTTCAGATTTTTCTGCAGATCGAGATAAATGAATACCGCCAAGGCGATGCCTGCGGGCAGCAGAGAAAACAGGAACATGACGAGCATCGTCGATCCCTCATAATACGGGGCGATCTGCGCGATCTCCGTCAGCATTTTGTTTCTGTCCTCGAATTCGATCTCGACCTCATTGCCCTCGGCGTCGTATTTGACCATGCCGATGTCCTCGATAAAGGCATCCATATTCCGCTTGATTGCAGACTGTCCGCTGCCCTCAAAGATCAGATACACGTCGGATGTATATTGGGATCCGGGCGCGTTTCCGCCACGCAGATACGCGGCCGTTTCCGCCGTACAGAATACGTATGCAGAAGCAGGTGCAGCAGCGGTGAACGTACCAACCACACGGAACGGCACCTTCTGCCGATGGCCGTTTGACTGCACCTCGACCTCCTGCTCGGCTCCCATCTGAAGGCCCTCGAAATAGCGGGCCGCCTGCTCGGAAACGATGACCTCACCAAACGCCTCCGGGAGTCGTCCCTCGACGAGATTCAGATAGAAAAATGAAGCAATTTTCTCATCGTATGCCGTAAAGGAAACCGTTTCCAGACTCGCGAGAATATTCGGATTCTGCGCCCTGGCACAAATATCCACCGCCGCAAAGTCCTTGACGTACGAATGGTTTGTGTATTCGGAGCGCAAATCGCCCTTCACGCCCATAAGCACCGTATGGTGCGGACCATCCTCGCGGCGCATCATTTCCACGCTTGCCTCATATCGGGAGGCATAATAGATCAGCACGCTGGCACACAGAACGATCATGCACAGAATTGAGCATGCCAGAAGGATATATGCGCGTTTGTTGCGCAGAAATGAGCGTATCGGATAGTGATAGTATGAATGTATCGTCTTGGGGTATGACAATGAGCCCCACTCCCTTCCCGTTCAGTACTCTTGCAATTTACCCTATTATACCATATCTGTGTTTTTACTGCAAGTGCTTTTTTGAAATTTTATGCGATTTCCGAGAATTTTCATTACCGTATTGCAACTCCAAACGGAATGTGGTATAATATTGATACCGACAGGCAGCCCGGACTGACAGATCCTCTGCGCACCCGATGCCTATGAAATTCAGGAGAGTTCCATGCAGATTCTAAATACCATCCATACTGCCGCACGTATCACGGAAGGAATTGCCGCACAAATGCGGCACCCCTTTACCTCCGCAGTCATTCTTGCCGGCGGCATCGGCTCCAGAATGCGGGAAGGCAGTGCACACACAGACAGCGCGCCCTCAACAAAGCAGTTTCTTTCACTTGAGGGGGAACCTGTCATTCTGCACACCATCCGCAGCTTTGAGGCCTGCCCATCCATCGACGAGATCATTCTCGTGGTCCGCGAGGAGGAGCGTCCCCTGTATCGGCCCATGCTCATCGACGCGGAGATCACCAAGGTAACCAAAATCGTCGCCGGCGGCGAAACACGCCAGGATTCCGCATACGCCGGACTCCTCGCAGTTGACCGAAGCTGCGCATTCATCGCCATTCACGACGGTGCACGCCCGTTGATTACGCCAGAGCAGATCACCGCCGTCGCACGCGAGGCGTATCGGATCGGTGCAGCAGCGGCCGCATCCCGCGTCAAGGATACCGTCAAGATCACCGACGGCCCCGGATACGTCCGCGAAACCCCGGACCGCAGCACGGTCTGGGCAGCCTCCACACCGCAGATCTTCAAGGTGGAGGAATACCGTGCATCGGTCTACCTTGGTCGTGAAAGCAAGCGCAGCGTCACCGACGACTGCTCACTCGTTGAGGCAGTCGGCTTTCCCGTAAAAATGGTCGATATCGGTTATCAGAATCTGAAGATCACCACGCGCGAGGATCTGTATTTTGCAAAGGCAATTCTGCAGATGCGCCGTGACGGCGGAGAGCTCCGATGAGAGCCTTCGATCCCGATGCGTTTCTTGCGGTACGCGACGCGGTTCTCACCTCGGAACGCGAGAATAAGGGTATCGGCACGCTTGGTGAAAAAAGCCTGCACCGGATCCTAAAGTCGTACTACGAGCCTCTTTGTGCGCTGCACGAGCAGAAAATCGGAAGATACGTTGCCGACATTCTAAACGAAGACGGTATTCTTGAGATCCAGACGCGCTCCCTCTCAGCCATGCGAAAAAAGCTGGAGGCCTTTTTGGAGGTCACACACGTCACCGTAATCCATCCGGTCGTCCGTCAGAAATGGGTGTCCTGGCTGGATCCGCAAACCGGAGAGATTTCACCAAAGCGGAAAAGCCCGCGCGCAGGCACTCTGTACAGCGCCTTTTGGGAGCTTGGCGGTATCCCCGATCTTCTGTGCCATCCGAATCTGACACTTTGCCTCGTCACCCTCGATATGGATGAGATCCGCTATTTGGACGGTTGGGGCAGAGGCGGAAAACGCGGCTCCACACGCTGTGATCGGATTCCACGTGCCCTTTTGGCAGAAACACGCCTTGCAGGGCGTGACGCCTACGCCGCTCTTCTGCCGCAAGCCTTGCCAGACGTCTTCACAAAGCGCGAGCTTGCTGCCGCAGCCGGCGTACGCATGGAGCGCACGGGCGCCGACGCCCTGCTCCGTGTTTTCCGTGCCGTTGGCATCCTGTGCGAGGATGGAAAGCGCGGCAAGGAAAAGCTCTACCGGCGGTGCGCGCCGCAAATCGCCCCACAAACGAACGACCTTCCGTAATCGAATACAAAGGGGCTGCCGCAAGCTGAAAACCTGCGGCAGCCCGAGGGCGCAAAGTGAACCGAATTTCCCGATTTTCAAGCGATTTTCGCATGAAAATGCCCCTCGGCTGAGGGGCAAGGGAAATTTCCGGGGAGGTGTTGCAATAACTTGCAACACCTCCCTTTGTTTTTTTCATTTCGATCAGATCAGCGTCAGGAATTTCGCATAAGCGTCGTCCCACATTGCGCGGTCACCGCTCGGCTCATAGCATTCGATATCGAAGGAACCTCTGATCACCTCGCGGGCCTCGGAAAGATCCTTGATCTCACCGGCAGCGATCGCCTGTACTGCGATATTGCCGATCGCGGTTGCTTCCACGGGGCCGGCATAGACGGGACGCTCACACGCATCCGCGCAAAGCTGGCACAGCGGTCCCTCCTTGGTTCCGCCGCCAACGATGTTGATGAACGGAATACGCTTGCCCTTCATATCGTCGATGGCATTGACAGACCACTTGTAGCGCAGAGCGAGCGAGTCGAAGATCGCACGGACGATTTCACCCTCGTTTTCCGGAACGTGCTGACCGGTCCGCTTGCAGTATTCGCGGATCGCCTTGGGCAGATTGCCGGGAACGCCAAAGGACGGATCATCGGGATTGATGATGCACTGGCAGGGCTTGGACGCCATTGCCGCACGGGAAAGGTCGTCAAAGGAGAACGCCTTGCCCTCGCGCTTCCACTGACGGCGGGACTCCTGCTCGAGCCACAGGCCCATGATATTCTTGAGCACGCGGATAGAGCCGCCAAAGCCGCCCTCGTTGGTAAAGTTGTAGCGTGCAGACTTGTCCGTAATAATGGGCGTCATCGTTTCCGTTCCCATCAGCGACCACGTACCGGAGGAAATGAAGATGAAGTCCTCTCCGCGGACAGCCGGAACAGCCACGACCGCAGACGCCGTATCGTGCGCTGCAACGTTGACGACGTTGGCACGGATATCACCCAGCTCATCGCGCAGGGACTGCAGAAGCGGACCAACAACGGTACCGGGCTGAACGACATCGGTGAACAGACGGGAGGGAATGCCGAAGGCATCAATGACCTCACGGGACCAATCGCGCGTAGACGCATCCAGAAGTGCGCCGGTGGAAGCGATGGTATATTCCGTCTGCATCTTGCCCGTCAGGAAATAATTGAGCAGGTCGGGGATAAACAGCATCTTGTCAGCCGCCGCAACCAGCTCAGGATTGTCGCGCAGCTCAGCACAAAGCTGCCATACCGTATTGAAATCGCAGAACTGAATACCGGTAATGCCGTAAAGGCGCTCCTTTGCCATGAACTGCTCTGCATAATCCTGAATTCCGACAGTACGGGTATCGCGGTAGTGAACGGGGTTGGTCAGAAGCTTTCCGTGCTTGTCAAGCAGACCGTAGTCAACGCCCCACGTATCGATACCGATGGTCTTGATATCCCGATCCTCAGACAGTGCGCATTTGTTGATTGCCTGCTTGATCTCGTGGAATATCCGCATGATATCCCAGTTAAAGGAGCCCGCAATGGTCACGGGTTCGGAGGGGAATCTGTGGTTTTCTTCAAGAGTGAGCTTCTTTCCGTCAAATTTGCCGATAATGCCGCGGCCGGAAGACGCGCCGAGGTCAATGGCAAGCATTTTTAATTCTGACATGGTTTAGACAATCACCTTCCCTGCGGGAAAGTGTCCTTTCTTATGATATTGCAGTCATATCGGTGCTCGCACCGAATCGCACCACGGTTTACAGATAACGTCTGATTGCCGCTGCCGCCACACCGAACGCTTCTTCGTTTGTGGCATACTGGTTCTTAACAAGATCGTCATGCTTTGCCGCCTCCAGGGCATCCAGACCGCCGAATACGGCAAGATGCGGCTCCAGCGTGCAGTAAAATGTCTTATCGTATGCACGAAGGCGGCGGAAGGTCGCCTCAAAGTTGCCCGCACCGTCCCCTGCCGGGAAGATCTGCTCCGATCCGTCCGGGGCGTGGCCCGCATCCTTGATATGCATATAGAAAATATCGTCACAGAGCACGTCAAAGGCGTACGGAAACGCCTCAATACCGGAGGTGATGAAGTTTGCATGATCGAAAACGCACTTGATGCGTCCGTCAAAGGTACGGAGAATATCGACGACGCCCTCTACGCTTTCGCCGTAGATGCCGCGCTCGTTTTCGTGGCAAAGGTATACGCCCTCGGCCTCTGCAATTTCAAGAAGGCGTCCGAGCCGCTCCATGACCGCATCGCGGACCGGAGCAAGATCGTGCGTATCCGGCACGAAGAACGAGAACATACGAATGCGGTCACATCCGAGTATTTTGGCGACCGCTATCGTGTGGCGCAGCTTTTCCAAATGCGCCTCAAAATCGTCGTCAAGGCCAATCTTGCCAATGGGCGAGCCGATTGCCGAAACGCCGATACCTGCCGCATCCAGCTTTCTGCGTACCTCGTGCGCCTGCTCAAGCGAAAGATCGGAAACGTTCGTACCGTCCACACCGCGGATCTCCATAAAACCGATGCCGTTTTTCTTCAGTCCCTCGATCTGTAGATCCAGCTCGGGTGCGTATTCATCCGCAAACGCACTCAAAATAAATTCAGCCATGTGTCAGTCCTCAATCCAGATCGTATCTTGCCTTCATGTTGTCGTGAGAGATCTTCATGCTCTCGATGGAATCGATGTAGGTTTGATCCTGCTCGACAAACAGATCACGGATACCTGCCTCAGCACAAGCGGCCATGATTGCATCGTAGTTGATGTTTCCTGTCAGAAGCTCCGTCATAACGACCTGGTCGTTCTTGACCGCCATATCCTTGAAGTGCGTACAGAAAATACGCTTTCCATTCTTTCTGATGAAATCGGCTGCATCGACGCCTGCCGCAATTGCCCAATATGCGTCGAAGGTCAGCTTGCAGCCCTCGGGATCGGTAAGCGACATAACGAGATCCATTGCATTCTTGACGTCGCCCGTCGTTGCAGACACAAAGCGCTCAAACTCAAAGCGGTGGTTGTGGTAAAGGAACACCTTACCGGATGCCTTGATCTTCTCGATCGCAGGCGCAAGATCTTCGCACAGACGCACGTATCCGTCGTAGCTACGAATCGCCTCATCGACACAGCCGATACCGATGGCATTGCAGTTGAACAGGTTGTGCTCCTCAATGAGGCGGTCGGTGTCGTTGAGAACGCGATCAAGATCGTTGTGTGTCAGGACAACGCGCAGGCCGTTTGCCTCTGTAACCTCCTTGATGATCGCAGGGGTAATTGCCTGCTTATTATAGCCGGACATCTGTACCGTCTTGTAGCCGATCTCAGCGATCTTTGCCATCATGTAACGATAATCCTCGACGTTTGTCATGTACTTATGCACGGTAAACAGCTGTGCACCCAAACACATTTTCATAATAAACTTCTCCTTACGTATTCGTTATGTATTCGTTCTTCGATCCCACGACGCTGCAGGACCTCCGTCACCTATTATTATAACAGATAATGCGGCGTTTGAAAAGAGGTTTTACCAATTTTTTTCACATAACTGCAAAAAAAGGGGTTGTTGCAAGTTGAAAGCTTGCAACAACCCCGGGTCACAAAGGGACCCGAATTCCCCGGTTTTCAAACGATTTTCGCATGAAACTGCACCTTCACTGAGGGGCAAGGGAAACTTCTATGGGGCTTGGGCACGTAAGTGCAACAGCCCGAGGCGCTTTATTTCAGATCCACGACGGTAACGCCGTAATCGCCCTCGCCGTATGCACCGGCGCGATAGGATCGCACGCGCGCATCCTTTTTGAGCTTTTCCCACAGGACCTTACGAAGGGCGCCCGTGCCCTTTCCGTGAATGAGCGTCACGGATTTGATGCCTGCAAGTGCGGCATCGTCCAGATATTTGTCCGTTTTCAGCCAGGCGTCGTCGGTATATTCACCGCGAAGATCCAGCTCCGGACGGAATTCGCGCACCACTGCGGCACGCACGGATTTCTGCGTTGCCATTTTCGGCGTGCGGGGATTTTCCTTGATCTGCACCTGCTTTCCGTCCACGAGCATCAGCTCGGATTCACGGACCTTGGTCTTGATGACGCCTGCCTGTACTGCAATCATACCGTCGCGGTCAGCAAGTGCCGTCACCTTTCCCTGCATATCAAGATTGACCAAAATTACAGAATCACCGACCTTCAGCGGTCTGGGAAGACGGTAGCCCTCCGCATCCCGCTTAACGATGGGATCAATAAACGCATCGGATTCCTTCAGATTGACACGGATGCGCCGCCGTGCTTCGTCCAGCTCCCGCGCAAGATTCTCGCTCTCCTTCTTGCGCTTGAGCTCCTCAATCTGCGCAAAAATATATTCCGAGGACGCCTTTGCGGATGCAACGATATTGGCAGCCTGCGCGCGCGCGCGCTCCAGCTCCCGCTCCGCATTTTCGCGGTTCTTTTTGATCTCAGCATCGGCCTGTGCACGCATCTGCTCGTATTCGCGGCGCATACGGGCCGTTTCATCGGCGTTGCGCTCCATTTCGATGCGGTTGACCTCAAGCTGCTCAATGACCGTTTCAAAGCGCTTGTTTTCCTGTGACACCAGCGCATTGGCACGCGCAATGATCTCCTCGGGCAAGCCGAGCTTTGCAGAAATTGCAAACGCATTGGACTTGCCGGGCGTACCGATGATCAGACGGTACGTTGGACGGAGCGTTCCGATATCGAATTCACACGATGCGTTGCACACACCGGGGGTATCAAGTGCAAATGCCTTCAGCTCCGCATAGTGCGTCGTTGCAGCACAGCGTGCGCCGACCGCACGCACGTGCTCCAGCACGGAAACCGCCAGCGCCGCACCCTCGACCGGGTCCGTACCGGCACCAAGCTCATCAAAGAGCACGAGCGAATCCGGCGTGATCTCCGCCAGAATAGACACGATATTGGTCATGTGTGCGGAAAACGTTGACAGCGACTGCTCGATGGACTGCTCGTCGCCAATATCGGCAAAGATCTTGTCAAACACGCAAATCCGGGATTCGCCGGAAACCGGAATATGAAGACCGGACTGCGCCATCAGCGCAAACAGACCGAGCGTTTTCAGAGATACCGTCTTACCGCCGGTATTGGGACCGGTGATGACGAGCGTATCAAAATCGCCACCCAATCGGATATCGATGGGAACAACGGTTTTTGCATCGAGAAGCGGATGGCGGGCGCGCTTGAGATCGATGATGCCATCCTCGTTCAGCTGCGGCTCTGCGGCGTTCATCCGAAAGGAGAGCTCTGCCTTTGCAAATACAAACGCAAGCTCCGTTATATTGTGATAGTTCAGGGAGAGTGCGGACGCGCAGTCAGCAACGGCCTGCGACAGCTCCTCCAGCACGCGCTCAATTTCCTTCTTTTCCTGGTTGTAAAGAAAACGCAGCTCGTTGTTCGCTTCCACAACAGACAGCGGCTCGATAAACAGCGTTGCTCCCGAGGCAGAGGTGTCGTGCACGAGGCCCTTGATCTCATTGCGGTATTCCGCCTTGACGGGAACGACGTAGCGGCCGTTTCTCTGCGTGACGATATTCTCCTGCAGATATTTGGAGTAATTCTGACCGGACGTGTACCTCTGCAGAGATTCCTTGATTCTGCCGTTGGCGGAACGGATCTTCCGGCGGATCTCCGCAAGCGCGGGACTCGCCTCGTCCGCGATCAGATCCTCCGCAAGGATGGATTTCGTGATTCGATCCTCCAGATAGCGATTCGGCGTGAGTCTGTCAAAGATCTCGTCAAGCGAGGTTTCAAAGCGCTTGTCCGTATTGATATAATCGTTCAGCATCCGTGCCGTACGCAGAACGTTTGCCACACGTAAAAGCTCTGCGGGTGACAGGGGAGCACCCTTTTCGGCACGGTCGATGTGACCGGTGATGTCGGTCACTCCGCCGAAGGGCGGTGTACCCTTCACGCCCATCAGTTTCCGGGCATCGGAGGTCTGCCCCTGCAGCCTGCGAATGCGCGAAAGAGAGGTCTGCGGTATAACGCGCATTGCCCGCTCCTTTGCGCCCTCGGTCTGCGCAGCGGCCGCAAGCTGCTCCAGAACGCGGTCAAATTCCAGCGTTCCGATTGCTTTTTCAAAAGTTGCCATGGTGATATTCCTTTTAATTTTCGGTTACAAAGTTTCCAGAGATTTGTAAAACGACAGCGTTTTATAGCCGTGGCCGACATGGTGCAGGAGGTACGTTTCGCACGCATCGCGGAACAAAAGGATCCCCTCCCCCTCCACGGAAAACGAAAACTGCCGCTTCGGATCGGTATACAGCACGTACTGCATTGCGCGCAGGGCAGACGTATTCAGACGGCGGAACAGGATCTGCTGTCCGTGCTCATCGCACAAAGGCACATTAGGCGGCAAGTGCGCCGCCGCGATATCCAAGTGCACCCGATACAGCGTATCGTAGCATTCGCCGCAAATCAGCCGTCCGTTCATCACGTCAAGCAGAAAGCGGTCCCCCGCCGGATCGGTCTCACATCCGCACGCGGCACAGCCGCCAAGATCCGGCTGATATCCGGAAATGGCCGCTGCTCGCAGCTCAAATGCGCCCTTGACCAAAAACAGCGGGCGTGTGCCTGCGGAGATGGTCCACAGCGTATTGAGCAGAAGCTGAAGCATCTGTGCGGAATCGCCGCCCTCATAGGTCAGCTCATCCGCCGCCTCACAAAGGTAGGAGGCAAGCGCCGCCCCCTCAATGGTCGAGGATATTCCAAGAAAGGTTTCCCTGATCGTCGCTTCGTTGAGAAAGCAGTACTGTGAGGCGCGCCGCAGCGTAAAATCCGCATAGGCAAAGAGCTGGCATGCAGGCAGTGCTCCGGAGGTAATCTTGCGGACACCGCGCGCAAAGACGGAAATCTTTCCGTGCTCAGCGGTCAGCACCGTGAGCATACGGTCCCGCTCCCCTACGTCCGTCGTGCGCAAAACGACACCGCGCGTATTCAATACCGGCTGTGTCTTATTCATCAATAAAGCCGAAGTTGGCGACCTGTGCGGCACTGTCACGCCAATTTTCCTTGACCTTGACCCACAGGTTCAAATAGACCTTAACGCCCAAAAACGCCTCAAGATCCTCTCTTGCATATGTGCCGATCTTCTTCAGCGTCACCCCATGCTTTCCAATGAGGATGCCCTTATGCGACTCGCGCTCGCAGAAGATTTCAGCACGGATGGAGATCAGATCGCGTCCTTCCTCAAACGCCTCGATCACAACGGCCGTGCCGTGCGGGATCTCGTCGTTGGTCAGGCGCAGGATCTTCTCGCGGATAACCTCGGCTGCGATCTGACGCTCGGGCTGGTCGGTGATGATATCATCCGGGAAAAACCAGTCCTCACATTCGTTCATAAACGGCTGCAGCTCATCGAAGATAATCTCAATGCCCTTGTCCTTCAGTGCAGACACCGGGATCACGGCATGGAAGTTGTGGCGCTGAGAGAAGCGCTGAATGGTCTGACCGACCTTCTCTCCGTTTGCTGCGTCGATCTTGTTGATGACGAGAATTGCGGGAATGGAGCCGCGGGACAGCTTGTCCATCAGCTGCTCCTCCGCAGGGCTGATATGCTTATCTGCCTCAACGACGTACAAAACGGCGTCCACGTCCGTCAAGGTATCGTTTGCGGCACGCATCATAAAGTCGCCGAGCTTGTTCTTGGGGTTGTGCATACCGGGGGTATCCATAAAGACGTACTGCGTATCGTCCCGTGTCAGAATACCCGTCACGCGGTTGCGTGTGGTCTGCGGCTTGTCCGACACGATGGCGATCTTTTCGCCAAGCATCGTATTGAGAAGGGTGGATTTTCCGACGTTCGGTTTGCCTACAATGGCAATAAAGCCTGTTTTCTTCATAGTGATTTCCATTTCTGTTTACGTTGTTTTTTATGTTGGGATATCAGCGCTTCTGACCGATGGAGGAAAGTATCTCCTCCTGGCGCCGTCTTTGATCGGCATCCTCCTCGGGAGAGCGCTCGTGGTCATAGCCGAGCAGATGCAGGGTGGAATGGACCGCAAGGAATGCCAGCTCCCGCTCAAAGGAGTGACCAAACGTCTGCGCCTGTGCGCGTGCGCGCTCAACGGAGATCACGATATCGCCGATCGCCTCCGGGATATCTGCCCCCCGGTCGTCCGGGGATACGGGCATCAGCGCATCAAGCGCCTCCTCCTCATAGAGTGGGAACGACAGCACGTCGGTGGGGGTATCCTTGCCCCGATAATCGCGGTTGAGCTCCCGGATCGCCTCGTCGTCCACGAAGGTGACCGAAACCTCTGCCGCACGGGAAAAGTGCTCGTGCTCCAGCGCAGCTGCAACGGCACGGCGCACAAGCGCACGCGCCGCAGGCGTCAGCGGCTCTTTTTTCTGATCGTTGCGTGTATAGACGGTATGCTTCATATTCGTCTCTCCCTTTATCTGCGGTCAAAGCGGTAGCGCTTCTCCTCTGTGGGTGCACCGCTGCTCCGCTTTGTCTTTTCCTTGTCGTATTTCTCATAGGCGAGAATGATCTGCTGCACCAGCTTGTGGCGCACGACGTCTCTCTCCGTAAATTGATGAATGGCAATATCCTCAATGCCCTCCAGCACGCGGGCCGCCTCCGCAAGACCGGATTTCTGTCCGGAAGGCAGGTCCGTCTGTGTGATATCACCCGTAACGACAGCCTTGGAATTGAAGCCAAGGCGCGTCAGAAACATTTTCATCTGCTCAGGCTTTGTGTTCTGTGCTTCATCGAGGATAATAAACGAATCGTCCAGCGTTCTTCCTCTCATATAGGCAAGCGGCGCAATCTCAATGGTTCCGCGCTCAAGATGCTTCTGATAGGTCTCCGGACCGAGCATTTCGTATAGCGCATCGTAGAGCGGCCGCAAATACGGATCGATCTTCGTCTGCAGGTCACCCGGCAGAAAGCCCAGCCTCTCTCCCGCCTCCACCGCAGGTCGAGTCAGAATGATGCGGGAGGTCTCCTTTGCGCGCAGCGCCTTGACCGCCATGGCTACGGCAAGAAACGTTTTTCCGGTTCCCGCCGGACCAAGGCCGAGGACGACGGTGTTTTTTCGGATGGCATCGACGTAGTGCTTCTGTCCGACGGTCTTTGCCTTGATGGGCTTGCCGCGCGTCGTAATGCAGATGCAGTCGCCGTCCAGTGCACCAAGCTCCTCCTTTTTCCCCGCTGTCACCATGGAGATTACGTAATCCATGTTTTGCTCCGTCAGCGCGCCGTTGAGCTTAACCATGCGCAGTGCGTACTCAAGGCACTCCGCGGCCAAGCGAACAGCCTGGTCATCCTCCCCGCGCACCACGACGGCATTTCCTCCGGCGCTCATTGTATCCTTGGCAAGCACCGTAACGCCGAGTGCGCGCTCAAGCGGCTTGATATTGGCATCGTACGCACCGAACAGAACGGATGTCTGCTCCAGCGTATCGGTCAAAATGGTCGTTTCTGTCATAGTATTTCGTGCAGCGCGCATCGGCGCGGTGCCGTCCTTTCACCCTACGGATCTGTTTTGATGCGGAACTCCTCCTCGCGTGCAATGTTATCAATGCAGTATACGTACCGTACCGCATACAAGGTGTCATCCCGATATGAAAACGATTCCTCGCAGGAAAGGATTTCCCTTGCACCGAGCGCCGCCATTGCGCCATCCAGCACCTTTTTCGCACAAGCGGCGGCTTCCTCCTCCGTCAGCACGTAACGCTCCTCCGTGCATTGGAGGACCGTGGCGCTTTGCAGCACGAGCGGAAGCGGCACACCGTCCCAAAGCGTTATCGCCTTCGGCGGATCCTGCAAAATCGTCTCATCTGTTATTATACCATATTTCTCACCGGAAATTCCAGCATTTTTATCCCAAAAACGAAAAGTTTGCAAAAAAGTTACGATTTCTCCAACGTCAAAAAGCGGCCACGAGATGTGGAGAAGCGGTTTCCCAAACGCCACCAGCGTCCATTCCCTGCGTGTCACATCAACGGGAATGGCGCTGCTTCTGACAAGCGGGATCTCTGCACAAAGCGTTCTCACCGTTTCCGCAAGCACCTCTCCGTGCACACGCATTCCGACAATATCTCCCGTTTCCGAGGTATACATCCCCGTCGCCAAAAGCGTACCCTCCGTTACCATCTGCTCCGCGCTGACCACCGTCTGCCCACCCTGCACGGAAAACGAAAGGATCCGTCCGTCGCCGTCTGCAACGAGATTCGTTCCGACGGCATACCCCTCCTCGGGACGCAGAGCCTCCGTCCGGTCGACGTCCGGCACGTGTGCGGGACGCACCTCCACGGACAGCACCGTTCCGCTCCGGTTGATGGCCATCCAGCTGATCTCCTTCTGTCCTGCAAGGATCCTGTTTTCCACGTCCCGCACGTCAAGCGAGGGCAAAAACAAGCCAACGTCCACCCCGCCCTCAGACAGCACGCGGCGCACTTCATCGAGATCCAGCCGATCGCGCTCCGCCGCCCCCTGCGCGTTATCCAGACAAACGATATCCACCCGCCACACAAATAAGGACGATGCCGCAATCAGTCCTGCCGCAAGAGCCGCCCCCACGAGCACCCCCGGCCGCCTTCGCAGAAACGCAAGCACGCGCGGGAAGCCTCTGCACATCTCCGGCTGCGGCGGTACAAGTCCGCGCGCGAGCGCCACTTGCTCCAGCGCACGCATATCGCGCCGCCGCAAGCAGAACTCGATCCTCCCGTCGGGCAGATTCCGGATCCCGAGGGCACGGATCCCACACCGAAGCAGAAGTGACGTATAAGTGCGCCTCATTCCGGCCTCAACGACCGCAGTTTCCGTTCCACCGAAAAATTCAAGCCAATACATACGCTATCTCCCCCATATCCAACAGAAAACGGCGGCTGCACCCGCAAGCCCGAGCGCCAACAGGATCCGCATTTGCACGTACCGACGCATGGAAAGCCCCGCCTCCTCGGCGGCCGCAGCACATTGCATCATGACCGAAGCCCCTCCAAGGCCGATCATAAATGCGCTGAGGCACACCGCCGCACCGCTTCCAAGAAGTCCGGTATCCAAAGCCGCCCTGCATTCACAGATTCCGCCAAGAAGCTCCGCAGCGCCTCCAAGCAAAAGTGCTCCAAGCGGAGGAAACAGACCGTGCAAATAGCCTCTCAGCACCGTAAAAAAAACCGCAGACGCACAAATACCGAGCATCGCTTCCGCCGCATCCGCAATGCACACGGCAATGCGGGGCGGAGTCGTCAAAGCATCACCGCTCCCCCACGCCTCGCCGCGCACCTTGCCGTGCATACAGACCACCGCCATCGCCGCACCGCACAGAAGACCCTGTGCCGCATACCGCCACCAGCCGAGGCGCACATCTCCCCACCGCGCATTTCCGAAATACCCGACGAGAAACGCCGGCGATGCTCCGACGCAAAGTCCAAGACAGCACTCCGCCTCCTCCTTCTCAAGAAGTCCCGAGCGATACTGCCTTGCCGCCCCAATCGCGCCAACGGGAAATCCTGCAACCATTCCGATAAGGAAAACGGACAAAAGCCGTCCCCATCGGCCAAGTGTCCGCGCACCGACGGCTCGTGCCGTAACGTAGGATAAAAACGGGGTGATACATAAAAACGGAAACAGCGCAGGTATCAGTGCACCGGCACACAAGGAAAGCCCCATGCGGACGCCCTCCGCACCAACCGCAGGATCCCACAGCAAAAGCGCGGCACAAAGCAGCGCCGCCGCACATAATCCGCCCCCGTACAGAGAAAGCCCTCCCCGGTACCGTGCAGACGCGCCAAGCATCCGACCTCTCACAGTTGTATTTCCTCCTCCCCTCTCATATACTGACGTCAAATACTATGCACGGGAGGTCGTTTTTATGGCTGAACGAAAAAAAAGAGCCCGCTCCGGAGAAAACGGAGTTGCCTGCACGCTGCGCGGCAGGATCATGCACGCACTTTCATTCCCGGAGGGAGCGCTTTCCGGCGTTCCGTATATGGAGCTGCAGGGAGATGCCTCCCTGACGATTACGGGCTACGAAACGCTGTTATCCTACGAAGAGAACTGTCTTCTGTTCCGGATGAAGGATCCCGACCGATGCGGCTTTACGCTGCTCCGCATCAGCGGAAGGGATCTGCGCCTCTACGTGGTGCAGAACGGCTGTCTTCGCGTACGCGGGCGCATTGATATGATCGTTCTGCATCCTCCCGCACAGCCGCAGTAAGCCTCTTTTTCCTTTTTGCAGAAAATAAATTCGGGGCTGCTGCAAGTTGAAAGCTTGCGGCAGCCCGGGAGAACAAAGTGCCCGAATTTCCCGATTTTTCAAGCGATTTTCGCATGAAAATGCCCCTCAGCTGAGGGGCATGGGAAACTTCCTGGGAGGTGTTGCAAGAGCTTGCAGCACCTCGGAGTTATCTTTTTATGCTAGTCAAAACGGATTATACGTCCGGTTATTTCTGCTCCCGCTTATCCTCAAGATAGGTCACGGCTCCGGATTTCCAGTTCATCTTTCCGCGCACAGTAACGTCGTCGCGGTGGAACAGCTTCGGAGGCAGGTCGGCACGGTTTCCGATAAACTTAACCCGGACAAGTCCGGCAAGCGGAATCACCTCACAAACGACCGCCTCACCGTCCGGCGTTGCCACAACGGCATCCATCTTCGGTGTCTTGCGGATCTCCTCCTCGTACACGTCGTACTCATACCGCAGACAGCACATCAGTCTTCCGCAGGTGCCGGAGATCTTTGCAGAGTTCAGCGAAAGATTCTGCTCCTTTGCCATCTTGATGGAAACCTGAACGAAGTCGGAGAGGAACGAGTGGCAGCAGAACGGGCGTCCGCAGACACCAAGTCCGCCCATCAGCTTCGCCTCGTCGCGAATACCGATCTGCCGCAGCTCAATACGCGTACGGAAGACCGATGCCAGATCCTTGACCAGCTCACGGAAATCCACGCGTCCGTCGGCAGTAAAATAAAACAGGAGTTTGTTATTATCGAAGGTATACTCCACGTCGATCAGCTTCATTTCAATGCCGTGCTGCAGGATCTTCTCCCGGCAGATAGCAAACGCTTCTTCCCTGCGGCGGTTATTCTCCTCGTAATGCACGCGGTCCTGCTCGTCTGCCATCCGCAGAATCCGCTTCAGCGGGGCAACGATGTCGCTTGCCATAACCGTACGGTTTCCGCCTACGACGAATCCGAATTCCATGCCGCGTGCCGTTTCAACGATAACCTCATCGTCTTCCTTGTACACAGCACCTGCCGGATCGAAATAATAGACCTTTCCTGCCGGCTTGAAACGAACGCCGACGATCTCCACCGGCGTTTTTGCAGGAGTCTCCCCCGCATCCGCCTCTGCCTCGCACGCCTGCTGCATCTCGCGCTCAGAGGCGATCTCCTCCGCAATGGCGGCAAGCCGCTCCTCGGTAATGATCTCGTGAACCTCTGCCGCGATCTCATCGCGCTCCGTCAGCGTATAGACGAGCTCCTCAGCCCCGGCAGAAGCCGTCAGCTCCGCGGGATTCTCTCCCGCAGCCGCTCTGCCGTTTTCTGCGCCGTGACCTCTGCGTCCGCGTCCGCCGCGCCGTCCGCGGCCGCGCTTCTGTGCAGACTCTCCGCCCTGCGAGCGAGCCTCAGCTCCGCCTGCAGATTCCCGCACACCCTCTGCGTTTTGAGGCTCTGCCGTCCCCTCTGCGGGCGTATGGGATGCACCGCGGCTATTTCCGTCCGCATTTCTGCGGTCGTGTCCGCGTCCGCGGCCGCCGCGGCGATTTCGTCCGCGGGACTTCTGCCCGCTCTCATCCTTTGCCGTACCCCGTGCTTCCGGGGCGGTCATCATTTCATTTTCAGCCATAATATTCTATCGATCCCAGCGGGATCTCCTTTCCTGAGTTCATTCATTCAACGGCGCAAGCCCATCAGCACTCCGGCAAGGGAGCGCGTAAGCATTCCGACGTTCGGATTGGCATCCATATCTTCAAGGAGCACACACAGCGCGCGCCCCGTATCGGACAGCGTTTTTGCACGGCATCGCGCAGCAAGCACCGCGGGCTGCTCGTGAGAAGGATAAAACAAAAGCTGTCCCTCCACCCCACAGGCACACATGGTCAGATCCCGTACCGCCACACACAGCGCACCCGTCAGCGCACGCAGACGCGATCGGTTTTCGGCGCCGTCCTTTCCCGGAAGCAGGGACGTAATGCGTGCCGCAACAGAGGTCAGCGACGGGCGCTCAAGGACACCCTCACCCCCGCGCAAAACAGGGCTGTCGTCGGAATAGGAATCCGCAAACAGCAAGGCGAGGCACTGCATTGCCCCCTCATGTGCAGCGTACGCTTCATCCTGGGCAAGCTCCTTTTTCTGTGCGTGCACATAAAACAGTGCCCGTCCGTATGCGCCGTCCGCAAGACGGACATACAGCCGCAGAAGCGCATCGTCACGCGCAGAAAGCATGGATGCCTCCCGATCGTACCGACAAAGGAGCGCGTACAGTGCATCGTCGGAAAATTGCTCCATATTCAGCCGCTGAACGCGGGAAAGCACCGTGGGAAGCAGCGCCGCGCGATTTTCGCAAAGCAAAAAGAAGACCGCGCCGGTCGGAGGCTCCTCCAAAATCTTCAGCAGCGCATTTTGCGCCTGTACGGTCATGCGATCCGCATGGCCAATGATGTATAGCTTGTATTCCAGATCGTTGGGAAGGATATAGGCATCCGACCGGAGTGCGCGAATGGCATCCACGCCGATGGAGCGCGGCTTCTCGGTCGGCTTTGCGGGATCGTGCCCGTCAAACGGCAAAGCGTCAAGTCCGATGACTGACAGATCCGGTGACTGCGCGGAGAGGATCTTTCTGCACGTTGGGCACTGCATACACGGTCGGACCTCCTCCGAGGTACAGCACAGTGTCGCGGCGGAAAGGAACGCGGCGGTTGCCTTGCCGGAGCCCTGCACGCCCTCGAACAAATACGCATGCGAAAGCCTGCCGTCCGTAATGGCACGGACGAGCGTTTCCTTGAATACACCGTTTCCATACAGACATTCGAGCGAAATCCGGGCCATGCTCCTCACCTTCTTTTTTGAAAATCCCAATTATTCTGCCGCCGTACACAGCGGCAAAACGATTCCCGTACTATTATACCATACATTCTCGCCGTTGTCAAACATCAAAGCAGGATTTCAAGAAATTTCACAATTTGGCATGGATCCCCCACAAAAACACGCCGCAAAGCACGCATATCCGCCCGCATCAGCACGCATACTGTCAAAAAAAGCGGAGGATCCACATGAAACGAACAACCATCCGACTTGCCGCGCTGACCGCGGCGCTGTGTACGCTTGCGCTGGGCACGCTTTGGGTTCAGCAAAAGACGTCAAACGCCCGCGACGCGGCGCTTGACCGCATCTGCGCATGTCTTCTGTCCGAAATGGCAGAGCATACCGCAGCGCTTAACGATGCCCTTGATACGCGCGATGCCGCGCTGATCCGCTTCCGCACCGAAATGCTGTCCGCCGATGCCGCACGGCTTGCCGCACTGCGTCCTCACGTACACGTATCATCTGCTGACGCCCTGCGGCGCACCGCCGACGCCGCCTCGGTATTTTACGCGGCATTGGCGCGGCAGATCGGAGAAACCGTTTCCGACGCGGACGCCGTATTCTGGAAAGCCTGCGTCGCACAGGCGGGGATGCATATTGCAGATCTTGCCTGTGCAATTTCCGATGCCGATCCGCAGAGCAAATTCCCCGATTTCCGGGCAGCAGCAGAGCTTGAGGTGCTTGCCGATGCGTTTGCACCGGACCCCGTCCGCGCCGCCCTGCTTGACGGCAGTGCCCGACCGACACACACCTACGACAAGGAAACGCCCGTCACGGCGGCAAAGGCGAGAGCCAGTCTGAAGGGGGTACTTGGGCGGACCGCCACTCTGCTGGGGGATGCGTACACGGATGAGGACGGCGGCGTATATCTTTTTTCCTGTCGGAACGGATACGCAAGTGTTTCTGTACACGGCGGTCACGTTCTCACACTGCTCCTGTTCCCACGTACCGCACAAAGTGACTCCGCATACGTGACACGCGCACTCACGGAGCAGGATCTTGACACGATTACCGCAGATGTGCTCGGCGACGCAGGCGTATCCGTGTCGGGTGAGGCCTCCGTTTCCGAGAAGCACGGCATCCGGTATTATTCGTTTTCCGTTCCGGGCGGAACGGTGACCGTTGGTCTGCGCATCACGGACGGCGCGCTCCGTATACTGGATACACAGGCATTCTATATATCCAAAGCGCAGTAAAAGGGAGCCGCAGGCCAAACGGCCGTGCGGCTCCTATCAAGCTCATACGCTGAAATTACTGCTTCGGAAGTGCGCCCTTATGCTTGGAGGGGACAACGCCTCTTGCAGAGGTACGGCCCTCCGGAACGATGTCGCCTGCCCGCGTAAGCGCAACCTTTGCCATAAGCGGTCCGACGAGCTCAAGAACCATGACGGAGAAAAGAACGATATTGCGGATCAGAACGCCGTCGGCACCGAGCGGAGCGACCTGCAGGGACATACCGAGTGCAACACCGGCCTGCGGAAGGAGCGTGACACCGAGGTACTTGCAGACGTTGGGCGGGCAGTTCGTCCATTTCGCGCTGAGGTACGCACCGCCGCACTTACCCACGGCACGGGCCGTCAAAAACAGCACGCCAATGAATACGATTCCAAGATCGGAAAAAATGGTAAGGTCCAGCTCAGCACCGGAGAGCATGAAGAAAATCACGAACAGGGGTGTCGTCCAACCGTCAACACGCTCCATAAGCTCCTCGGAATAGTCACAGATGTTGCAGAAGATCGTGCCAAGCATCATACAGACGAGAAGCGAGGAGAAGCCGACGTGCACGGGACCAATCTCAAACTTGAGCATGGAAAGTGCAACGGTCAGCATAACAAATGCAATGGAGATAGACATACGCTTGGATCTGGAATGGAAGAACTGCTCCACCCAATCCATGATAAAGCCCATAACGGAACCAAGCACCAGGGACGCAGCGATCTCAACGAGCGGATTGATGATAATGTAAATGACGTCAATAGCACCGCTTTGAATTGCACGCGCAACACCGAATGAAACTGCAAACAGGATCAGGCCAACGGCATCGTCCAGCGCAACGATGGGAAGAAGCAGATCGGTCAGCTCACCCTTTGCCTTATATTGGCGAACGACCATCAGCGTTGCGGCAGGTGCCGTTGCCGAAGCAATCGCTCCAAGTGTAATGGCAGCGGGAAGTCCGATCTTATCGGGCATAATGAAATGCAGGGCAATAAGCGCGGCATCCACGATCAGCGTTGCTGCAACAGCCTGAAAGATGCCGATCACAGTCGCCCGTCTGCCGGTTTTTTTGAGCTGTACCAAGCGGAACTCGTTGCCGATTGAAAAGGCGATAAAGCCAAGGGCAACGTCAGAGAGAATGCTCAGGTTGGATATAGACTCCTCGCCAACGAAGCCAAGGCCTTCGATACCGAGAGCACCGAGGCAAAACGGACCGACGAGAATACCGGCAACAAGATATGCAGTAACAGCCGGAAGCTGGACCTTTTTGGCAAGACGGGACAGCAGCATCGCAGCGATCATGCCGATGGATATGGAAAGAAGGACAGTCATAACGAAATACTTCCTATTCTGATAGTTGTAGGGCTTGCGTTTGAAAAACAGCTTGTTCCGCAAAAGCAAACGAATATATGATATCACAAAACACAAATATTTTCAATGGCTAAATTCGACAAAAAAACGCACGGAAAATACAAATAATTGACACAGCACGCCCCGGCGTGTTCGCCGTACGGCCATATGCCTCCGTGCGCAAAAAAAAAACAGGTACTGCACATCCGTGCAGCACCCATCATATTGCTTGTGATCAATCGCTGATATAGGGCAGCAGAGCAACGATTCTTGCACGCTTGATCGCGTCAGTCAGCTGTCTCTGGTGTATAGCGCAGGTACCGGTGATTCTTCTGGGAAGAATCTTTGCGCGCTCGGAGATATACTTTCTCAGTCTTCCGACGTCCTTGTAATCTACAGCCTCGATCTTCTCTGCGCAGAACTGGCAGACCTTTCTTCTCTTGCCGCGGTTCTGTGCGCGGTAAGGCTTTGCTGCGGGTTCTCTCTGTTCCTTGACCTCAGTGGTCTTGACTTCCTTTGCGTTATCCAATGTTTTTCATTCCTTTCCCTGATAAAATAACCTGTTATCAGAACGGGAGATCTTCATCTCCGTCAATTTCCTCAAACTTGGGTGCTGCCGGCTGAGCTGCCGGAGCAGATACGGGTGCGCCCTGACCGAATGCGGATGCGTTTCCGAAATCACCTGCACCTGCAAATGCGGGAGCGGCATTCGAAGAATCGTTCTTCGATGCGCCGAACGAAACCTCGTCGGCAACAACCTCGGTTGCATAGCGCTTGTTTCCCTGCTGGTCAGTATAGTCGCGTGTCTGAATAGAACCGACAACGACGACAGAGCTGCCCTTGCGGAAATACTTGGAAACGAATTCCGCCTGCTGTCTCCATGCGACGATGTTGATAAAATCAGATGCGTACTGGCCGTTTGCGTCCTTGAAGCGTCTTTGTACGCCGATACGGAAGGAGCAAACAGACACACCCGAGGGGGTCTGCTTCAATTCCGGATCTGCGACAAGGTTGCCCATCAGAATCGCCTTGTTCAGACTTGCCATATTCCGTCACCTCGCTAAGATTAAGCGCGGGTAGTGGTCATGGCACGCATGACGTTTTCGTTGATGTTGAACAGACGAGTCAGCTCACGGATGAACTGGGTATCAGCCTTGTGGTTGACAAGAACATAATAGCCTTCCATCAGATCGTTGATCGGGTAAGCAAGTCTGCGCTTGCCCCATTCACTGATCTGCTCGATCTCGCCGTTCTCTGCCATCAGCGCAGTGAACTTCTCGATGACAGCCTTTGTGTCATCCTCGGACAGTTGGGGGTTTACGATAAACATTGTTTCGTAGGAACCGATCTTCTTTTCCATGCAAATTGCACCTCCTTATGGACTTGTGTCAAAAACGTTCCTCGTTTTTGAAAGGATTGCTGCGGACATCTGCCGCAGACTTAGTTATTATACCACACAATCTGCCGTCTGTCAAGCCTTTTTTGGAATTTTTCGGCGTTTTTGAAGCGCTTTTTGCTGAATTTGCAGAGCATCACGTTCCTTTTCAGAAAAACGCCGCCACAACAGCACAACGCCCGCGGTATTGAGGAGCGTCATAGATACCGTAACCGCATCGGACATCGCCCAGAGATCCTCCGGGCGCCCCATGCCGCATCCCAGCACGCAGGCCGTATATAATAGAAGGTATATCCGCCGTGCACGCGTCCCTCCCCCCAGATACCGGACGCATTCCGCTCCGTAAAAGGACCAGCAGACAAGTGCCGCAAACGCGTAAAGCACGATGGATATCCCAAGCACGACCGCCGCCCCCGCACCAAGCTGCGCAGAAAACGCATCCAGAACGACCGCCGTATAGTCGGCCGCCCCAGGTGCATAACCGTATCCGCCGACGAGAAGAACGAGTCCCGTTACAGTACAAAGCAAAAGGGTGTCAAACACGACCTCCGCCGCACCCAGAATCCCCTGTCTTGGAGCATCGTTCGTTTCCGCACCCGCGTGTGCAATGGGAGCCGTCCCACATCCTGCCTCATGCGAGAAAACACCCTTGGCACATCCGTGCCGCATCGCAAGGAGGATGCCCGCCCCGCCGCCGCATCCTGCCGCCCCAAAAGACCATGCGCTGCGCACAATGTCCTCAATAATACCGGGAAGCCTCGGCGCACTCCACACAAGCACAGTTACACCCATAACAAGATACATCGCCGACATGAGGGGAATCATATACGTACAGAAGCCCGATATCCGCCGTCTTCCGCCAAAGATCAGGATTCCCGACAGCACGGCAAGGACAGCCGCCGCCATCCACGGCGACATTCCCGTCAGATGCATGCCGCACGACAGCGCCGCACCGCCCTGAAGAAGATTTCCCTGCAGAAACGAGGCCGCAATACAAAGGACGCAGAAGGCCCCCGCCGCAAGCCGTCCGCCGCGCAGAAGCGGCAGATATCGCATCGGACCGCCCCGATATTCCCTGCTCCCGTCGGGACCAATACAGCTTTTTCGCGTACGGACTGCAAGCACGACCTCCGCATATTTGATCGGTACCGTGCAGAGCGCGGATATCCACATCCAAAACAGCGCTCCCGGACCGCCAAGCATGATCGCCGCGGCAACTCCCGTGATGTTTCCGACACCGAGCACCCCGGCAAGCGCAAGACACAACGCACGAAGCGGAGAATACGCACCGTCCTCCGGACCGCGCATAAGAAGCCTGCGGCACGCCCGAATGGGATGCAGAAACAGATAATACCGTTGACAGTGCGCAAGATATCCGCCTGCGGCACACAAAAATACAATAAACAGGATCGTCACGATTCACGCCTCCTCACGCCCCCATCGTATGCGGCATCCGCGCGTTCTATGTTGCACGCGGGCACCGATTTCCTGCGCAATTATTTCCAATCGTCCCATGATGTGTTAATAATATGTTAATTCTCGGAAAAACCCTTGATTTTTCCCATGAAAGTGAGTACAATATAAGTCGTACGTTAGCACTCAATCATTCGGAGTGCTAAATTTTAAACGTCTACAACAATTTCTATATAAGGAGGAATCACACAATGACACTCAAGCCTCTCGCAGACAGAGTCGTCGTCAAGATGACGGAAGCAGAAGAAACCACCAAGAGCGGAATCATCCTCGCAGGCACTGCAAAGGAAAAGCCGCAGATTGCTGAGATTGTCGCAGTCGGCCCCGGCGGCATCGTTGACGGTAAGGAAATCAGCATGGAGGTCAAGGTCGGCCAGAAGGTCATCACATCCAAGTACGCAGGAACCGAGGTCAAGTGCGACGGTACGGAGTACACCATCGTCCGCCAGTCTGATATTCTTGCAATTGTTGAATAAGGAGAAGCATTACTATGGCAAAGGAAATCGTATACGGCATTGAAGCCAGAAACGCACTGCTCCGCGGCGTAGACCAGCTCGCGGATACCGTCAAGATCACGCTCGGTCCGAAGGGCCGCAACGTCGTTCTCGACAAGAAGTACGGCGCACCGCTGATCACCAACGACGGTGTTACCATCGCAAAGGAGATCGAGCTTGAGGACCCCATGGAGAACATGGGCGCACAGCTCGTCAAGGAGGTCGCAACCAAGACCACCGATGCAGCCGGTGACGGTACCACCACCGCTACCCTGCTCGCACAGGCATTCATCCGCGAAGGCATGAAGAACATCACCGCAGGTGCAAACCCGATGATCGTCCGCCGCGGCATTCAGCGTGCCGTCGATGTTGCTGTCGCATCTCTGCAGAGCCACTCCAAGCCCGTTGAAGGCAAGGAAGACATCGCGCGCGTCGGTACTGT
>JAGBZV010000048.1 GCA_017628075.1 Clostridia bacterium | reverse complement strand
GTCTGCAATGCTGGATCTTGGAGGATCCGTCATCGGATTCTCCGATGCACAGTCCTCCTCCGTGTCAAAGGGAGAATCCGTTGCGGATACCGCACGCACGATTGCGTGCTTTGCGGATATTGCCGCTATGCGTCATCCCAAGGAGGGAGCACCGTTCGTTGCGCAGATGCACGTGGATATCCCGATCATCAACGCAGGTGACGGCGGTCACAACCATCCGACGCAGACGCTGACGGACCTCTTTACCATCAAGCGTGAATTCGGCCGCGTCGATCATCTTGTTATCGGATGCTGCGGCGACTTGAAGTTTGGCCGTACCGTGCATTCTCTCGTTACTGCAATGAGCCGCTACCCCGGTGTACGCTTTGTATTCGTTTCTCCCGAGGAGCTTCGTATCCCCGAGCACCTGCGCTCCGAGGTGCTTGACGCGCACAACATTCCCTACGTGGAAACGACCTCCCTTGATGACGTTATGCCGGAGCTTGATATTCTGTATATGACACGCGTTCAGCGCGAGCGCTTCTTCAATGAGGCGGACTACCTGCGCCTGCGCGATTCCTATATCCTAACCACGGAGAAGATGAAGCTTGCAAAGAGCGATATGCGCGTGCTGCATCCGCTGCCCCGCGTCAATGAAATTTCTGTTTCTGTGGATGACGACGAGCGCGCAGCGTATTTTAGACAGGTGCGCAACGGTAAATTTATCCGTATGGCGCTGATTTTGAAGCTGCTTGCGGAAAACGAAGGCAAACGGGAGGTATAACAGACCATGATTATCGGAAGCATCCGTGATGGCATCGTCATCGACCATATTCCTGCAGGCCGCGGTATGGAGCTTTATACGTATCTTAAGCTCGGTGATCTGGATTGCGAGGTAGCACTCATTAAAAATGCGATCAGTGAAAAGATGCAGAAGAAGGATATTATCAAGATCGGTGCTCCTATTGAGCTTGATTACGCGATTCTTGGCTTCATTGACAGACAGATCACGGTCAATATCATTGTAGACGGTCAGCGTGCGAAGAAATTTCATCCTGCACCGCCCCAGACCATCACGCAGTTGATCCGTTGTAAAAATCCCCGTTGTATTACCTCCTGTGAGCAGGAGCTTCCGCACGTGTTCCGTCTGTCGGATGCCGAGCACGGCGTGTATCGCTGCCTGTACTGTGAAACAAAGGCGGAAAAGTAAAATTACATAATAGACGGTATCCCTCGCTGCAGAGTCATGCAGCGGGGGATGTTTTTTTGGAAAATTTTCCTAGTACCACGGCTGTATTTCAAGGCGTGCATCTGTGCAGAATAACGGATACAAAATCAAAGTGAGGTACCGCAATGAATTTTGACGTAAAGCAATACGGAGTACGTGTAAAGCGCCATTCCGCACGATCTCCGGTATTCCGCGACTGTATAGGTGCATTTTTGATCGGTGGAGCGATCTGTCTGCTGGCAGAGGGACTGTATCGGCTGTATTTGTCGCTCGGTATTGCGGAGGCATCCGTACGGATTCTAACCCCTGTGTCCTTGATTGCATTGAGCGCTGTGGCAACGGGGCTTGGGGTGTTTGACCGGATTGCAAAGCTTGCCGGGGCAGGGACACTCGTTCCGATCACCGGGTTTGCAAACGCCGTCGTTGCTCCTGCCATTGACAATAAGGCAGAGGGATACGTACCGGGGGTTGGTGCAAAGATGTTTGTGATTGCCGGGCCTGTCATCGTATACGGCACGATTGCTTCCGTGATCTGGGGCGTCGTATATTTCTTTCTGCATCGGGGAGGGATCGTATGATGGCTTCTGCACGCGGTATTTTGTATCCGATCGAGCCGCCAAGCATTCGGGCGTCTGCCGCCGTCGTTGGTAAAAAGGAGTTTGATGGGCCGCTCGGGGATTCCTTTGATCTTCATTCTGAGGATGACCGCTTTGGTATGGATACCTGGGAGAAGGCCGAATCGGAGATGCAGCGGCTCGCGCTTGGCATGATGATGAAGCGGGCGGGGTGCCGTGAGGAGGAGATCGGTGCTGTATTCGCAGGTGATTTACTGAATCAGTGTACAGGCTCCTCCTTCGGACTGCTTGATTTCGGTATTC
>JAGBZV010000047.1 GCA_017628075.1 Clostridia bacterium | reverse complement strand
GGTGTTTCAAAGAAGCAGGCGGGGATGTATATTGACAGCTATCTGAATACGTATCCTGCCGTTGCCGCATATCTTCAGGGCGTTGTCAAGCAGGCAAAAACGGACGGATACGTGGCAACACTGTGGGGCCGCCGCCGCTATATTCCCGAGCTGACTGCGTCAAAGAAGATGCTGATCGCATTCGGTGAGCGCGTGGCTATGAACAGCCCCATACAGGGCTCTGCCGCAGATATCATCAAGGCGGCAATGGTGCGGCTGGAGGAGGAGCTTTCCCACTCCGGGCTTGATGCACAGCTGATTCTGCAGGTGCACGACGAGCTGATCGTGGAGTGTCACCGAAGCTGCTGTGAGGAGGTCAAGGCAATTTTGCGCCGCGTGATGGAGCATACCGTTTCGCTGGACGTTCCGCTGACCGTTGATGTACAGGCTGGCGATAATTGGTTTGACGGACATTGATCGGAAAACAAGCAAACGAGGTGTTGCAAGTTCTTGCAACACCTCGTTTGCTTTTTTGGGGGGAGAGATCAGAGATCAAAGCGGAACAGTGCGGTATAGTCGTAACGCTCTCCTGCGCGCAGGATCGCCTCTCCGCGGTTGGGACCGTCGGGGGCAAACTGCGTTTCCAGGCAGAGTGCGCCGTTGCGCTCGCGCTTCAATCCGCCCTTGAAGGGATAATCACCCTCCATGAAGTTGCCTGCGTAGAACTGTACGCACGGCTTATCGGTGTACAGCGTCAGTGCGCCAAGACGTCCGGTGAATACGGCAGCCTTGGCAAGATTCTTGCCGTTATAGCCGATGTATTCGTCGGTGGAAATATACAAATTGTGGTCAAGGCCGGAACCGATGACCATCTGCGGATCGTCACAGAACATCAGCTCACGGGAGAGAAGCTTGGGTGTGCGGAAATCGAACGCCGTTCCTTCGACGGGAACGCGCTTGAGGGGAATGAGTGCCTCATCAACGAACGACATTTCGTTTGCATTGACCTGCAGCGTTTGATCGTAAATTGTGCCGCCTGCGATGCCGTTCATGTTCAGGTAGGCGTGGTTGGTCATGTTGAAGGGGGTGTCCTTGTCGGAGATGGCCTCATAGCGAATGGAGAAGTCCTCCCCGCAGACGGTGTAGGTAACCTTGACCTCAACCGTACCCGGATATCCTTCCATGCCGTCGAGGTCGGTCAGCGTCAGAATGAGCTGCTCGCCCCCGTCCTTCTGCTGATATTCGACGTTCCAGATGCGCTGGTCGTAGCCGATGCTGCCGCCGTGCAGATGGTTGCCGCGGGAGGCCTCGTTTGCTGCGAGCTGATACTCTTTGTCGTTCAGTGTAAAGCGTGCGTTGCGGATGCGGTTTGCATACCGGCCGATGAGCGCTCCCTGATAGCCGTCGGAAACGCGATAGCCCTCAATGCGGTCGTAGCCACCGACGATATCGGTTCCCTTGCACAGAAGCTTCTGGATGATACCGCCGTAGTTGAGGATGGTGACGCGGAGTGACTCTCCGCCGATTTCATATGCTGTGACCTCGGTGCCGCAGGGCAGGCGGTCGAAAAGATACTGTTTCATATGGATTGATTCCTTTCTGTTTTGTGAACGTTATCTTGCGCGTTGCTTTGTGTGGCGTTATCCTTGGAAAAGAATTCCGGATTCCTCCAGCAGCTTGATGAACAGGCCGCCCTGTACGGTGCGGTTCTGGAAGTAATACTGCTCGGCTGTGATGGTGTCATACCAGTCGGTCATCGGGACGCGGTTCTTTGTGAAGTGGAAGGCATTCCACAGAGGTGCGATGTAGCGCTCAAAGTCCTCCTGCCTGCGGCACAGCGTTGCGGTCCAAACCAGCCAGTCGGACTTGGTATAGTCCGCCCGGTTATCAAGCGGCATACCGTAGGGCTTCATGTGTGCAAAGTTGGATGCGACCTCACTTTGAAGCATCTCCTCAGAGAAGATCCTCGTGCCGAACAGCTTGTCCCATACGGCGTTGTATTTCATGGAATACGTGCCCGGTCTGTCAAAGGCAAGGCGATAGCTGCCGTCGCCGTTTGCGGCACGCACCGCAAAGGATTCTGCCATGCGGCGGGCACAGGCCAGATAAGATTCCGCCTCGTTTTCATGCTCGAGCATACGGTTGAGCAGTCCGAAGCTTGCGATGCCCATGATTGCCTTGATGGACAGGTTGCAGTTGTGTGCAAGATGGCCGGCAAAGTCGTCGGTGCAGAGCTGATTTTCCGGATCCTCTCCGTACGTGACGAGGTACTTGACCCAGCGGGAGAGTGTATCCCAATGCGCTGCGGCAAAGGAGGGATCTCCGCTGGCAATGGCTTCTGCAGCGGTAATGATGAGCATATTGCCGCACTCCTCAACGGGCATCTGACATTCGAGCCTGTTCTCTCCGTAAACCTGTCCGTTGACGAGCGGATACTGTCCTGCGTCATGCGGAGCAAAATCATACGGCCACGCCGGAGATTCCGCGTACTTGAAAATGGGGCGCAGCATACCGCGGACCAGCTCGGGATTATAAAGCAGAAACATGGGAATGGACGGATAGGAAACGTCAACCGTTGCGGCACAGCCGTTGGAGTAACATTCCTTGGAAATAAAGAGCACGCTGCCGTCGGGATCCAGCACGCACTTGTGGGCGGCAATGACCTGGCGGAAGGCAAGGGAAAGGATCTCTGCATAATGGACACCGCCGCATTTGACGGCATCCAGATACAAGCCCTCTGCCGTGGCACGGCAAACGGTTTCAAGCAGCTCGTATTCCTCGCAGGCATCCGCGATCGCTTCCTCAATGGAGGTGCCGTCCGCGTTCCATACAGAGCGCAGATGCTCCCCGAAATACTCTATGGAGGTTACGTCGTCGTATGCAAACAGGATCAGCTGTGTCTGTCCGGCGGAAAGCGGTGCACTGCCGCGTACGAAGGTCATGCCCTCCTTCTCGCAGTGCAGGTGTGATACCTCACCGCCCGGAACGCCAAGGCAGAAATATCCCCATTCGATGCGAAGGTCGTCACCGGAGCGGCAGAGGACATTCTGGTGCTCCTTGCCCATTTTTATGCACGGAATGCCGCCGGCGTCAGCTTCGGTGCAGACAACGGTATCGTCGCCGCGCGTGTTCATGACGAGCTCCTCGGAGGCGAGGACGGTGATACGGACGTCGTGCGCGCAGCCGTCACAGCTTTCGTAGTCGGCTGCCATATAGCTGACGGGGCGCGTCATCGTGCGCAGATCGTCGGGCAGAAGCGGTGTCATAAAGCGGACGGAGAGTACGATTTTTTCGCTTTTAAAGGTATAGCTTGTGGAAAACGCATCGAAATCAACGTCGGTTTGCTCCATGGGGGGCAGATCCGCTGTGCCCATGAACAAAAGCTCCTCACCGTCTACGGTGACGGTACCGAGAAGGGTGTTGGGGTGGCCTGTCCAGTGACAGGTTGTTGATGCATTGAGTTTGTCTGAGAAGCTCCAGACGGAAAAATAGGGATCTACTGTGATAAGCGGGTAGGCAGGGGCTCGTAGTTTCATAGAGGGTTCCTTTCTGTCGTGTTTTTTTACTCTCACTAATGGTATCATATTTTTGGCCGGCTGTCAATGGCATTTCGAAAAAAAATTCGTTTTGGGAGGAAATGGCCCAAAGCTCTTGACAAACGCCGTGTTCTGTGGTAAAATTATGGGTGTGAAAAGCAAATGCCGGAATGGCGAAATCGGTAGACGCCCGGGACTTAAAATCCCGTGAGGCTAACACCTCGTACCGGTTCGATCCCGGTTTCCGGCACCAGACACCTCATGCTGCATGGGGTGTCTTTTTTTTGTCCGGGAGCGGTGCGCGGTTGGAATGCCTAAAAAAACAGGCAGATGTACAATTCGTACATCTGCCGTATGTTTTTTTTGACAGCGATTATTCTGCGTCGATGCCTGCTTCTTCGACGATCTCTGCTTCTTCAGCAGCTGCTGCGTCGGAGAGAAGTGCACGGATGGAGAGGGAAACCTTCTGGTTCTCATCGTCGATACCAACGATCTTGACCTCAACCTCCTGGCCCTTTTCCAGAACCTCTGCGGGGTTGTTGATGCGCTTGTTTGCGATCTGAGAAATGTGGATCAGACCGTCAACGCCGGGGATGATCTCAGCAAATGCGCCGAAGGGCAGCATATTGACGATCTTGACGGTTGCAACGTCCTCAACCTGGTACTTGTCGGTAAAGATCTTCCAGGGGTTGGTTGCATCGGTCTTATAGCCGAGGGAGATGCGCTTTGCGTCTGCATCGAAGTCCTTGACGTATACGTGGATGGAATCACCGATGGAAACGACCTCGGAGGGATGTCTGACGCGGCCCCATGCGAGCTCAGAGGTGTGAACCATACCGTCAACACCGCCCAGATCAACGAATGCGCCGTAGGGCATGAAGGACTTAACGACACCGTCAAACTCCTTGCCAACTTCCATTTCTGCCCAGAAAGCAGCTTCCTTTTCCTTGCGCTCTGCGCGGAGGACCTCACGGATGGAAGCAACCGCACGTCTTCTCTGCTCATTGATGTCAATGATCTTGACATTCTGCGTGGTTCCCTGAAGCTCCTTCAGATCTGCCTCTCTGGGAAGACCGGTGTGGGATGCGGGAATGAAGACGCGCAGACCCTTGATGAGGATGATAACGCCCTTCTCCATGCAGTCAACGATCTTACCGGTGAGGATGTCGCAGTTGTTGTAAGCGGCAACCACGTCGTTCCAGCTGTTTGCGTTGTCAACCTTCTTCTTGGACAGGGTAGCAACACCGTCGATGTCGCTGACGCGGACTGCAATTGCTTCGACCTCGTCGCCGACCTGGAACATGTTGGCAATGTCTGCGGTGGGATCATCGGTAACATCGTTGAAGGACAGAATGCCTGTTACCTTGGAACCGATGTCAACATGAATCTCGTTTGCAGAGATTGATGTAACAATACCCTTGACCACGTCTCCTGTATTTAAAGTTTTGAAAGATTCGTCCAGCATTTGCGCGAAGTTTTCTTCCATGATTTCGATTTCGCTCATAGTTTTTTTTACCTCCTGTATTATACTGTCGGGTGTGGACGCACCCGCAGTGATGCCTGCACACATGTGCGGCCGAAACAGATGCCGCGGAACGTCGTCGGGGCCTTCAATGAAGTAGGTCAATTCACAGCGTGCGCGACAGATGTCGTAGAGCTTCTGTGTATTGGAGCTTCCTTTCCCTCCGATGACAAGCATGAGATCTGCCTGCTCGGCTATTTGCTCCGTTTCCGTTTGACGGTTTTCTGTAACATTACATATTGTATCAAAAATTTTCGCGTTTGTATATAGTTTTCCAATAAATTTTTGAGAAATTTTACATTCTGATAACTTTTGAGTCGTTTGAGAGACATAAATGACTCGTTTTTGAGAGAATTTCCGTGCATCCTCCGTTGCGCACCACGCCTCTACGGCAGCAGAATCGGGGAAGATGCGAGTCTCACAGGAGAAGCGGGAGTTGATACCGCGGACCTCCGGGTGATTGGGATCACCGAAAATAATGCCGAGCGCCTCTCCCGGTGCATCTGCGTACGGAGCAGATTCCTCTGCTGCGATGCGGTGGATATTTTTGACGAACGGACAGGTGCAGTCGACCACGCGCAGATTCGGGTGAGAGCGACACAGTGCCTCCAGCGTTTGCTCCATGGACAGCGTTGTGCCGTGGGCGCGGATGATCAGAATACACGGTTTCCCGTCTGCACGCTCCAGGAGGGCGGGGATGCCGTCCTCAGCGACGGCCGTTACGCCGCGCTGTGCAAGCGCACCGATGACGGTCGGGTTGTGGATAAGCTCGCCCAGCGTGGCGATTACGGCATCGGGGTGCTCGTTTGTCAGCCGCTGTGCCGTATCAACGGCGCGCTTGACTCCGGGACAGAAGCCGGAATGCTTTGCTTCAAGGATCCTCATTGCTCTGTACTCCGGTATTGCTCGGACAGAGAGCAGATGCGGTCGAAAATGAAATCGGTCGCACGGCGGTACGATTCGGTGCTTCCCTCTGTGAGAGCAAGCTCTGCAAACGGAATGCGCTTGCCGATGATGATCGTCGTTTTTGTGAAGGGACGGAGCTTGCGGCTGCGCGTTTCGACGCAGACGGGGAGCACGTCACAGCCGGACCGGAAGGCGATCATGCCGATGCCGTGACGGACCTCTGTTGTGCGCGGATCGACGCCCGGTCGGCGGTGTCCCTGTGGGAAGATGCCGATGGAGCGGTTGCTGCGCAGCTGCTCGATGGTGCGCTTGATCGCACCGACGTCTCCCGAGGAGCGGTTCACGGGATATGCGCCGAAGGCGCGGATGAGCTGTGCGATGCCGGGAATGCGGAACAGAGAATCCTTTGCCATCCAATAGATCTTGATGCGGACGGCGGCGCCGATGACAACGGGATCGAGATTTCCGATATGGTTTGAGCAGAGCATAAAGCCCGGCAGACCGTTGTCCTCCGTGTCGAGCGGGATGTTCTCCGCACCGACGACTTGGATGCGGTACAGCGCGCTGACGATTCCTGCTGCATATTTGATCATGGTATTATAAAAGCCCATTGGATATACCGATATCTTCGCTGCACGAATGTTACCTTTCTTGAAAATTTTTTAAATACGCTCAGGATGCCCCCAGCAGACCGCGTTCGCGCATGAGGACGCGAATTGCCTCTACGTTTTCTTCCACGGTCATGTCGGAGTTATCCATCATAACGGCATCCTCTGCGGGGATCGCCGGAGAAACGGCGCGCGTGCGGTCCTGCTCGTCGCGGGCGTTGATCTCTGCAAGGATCGTTTCGTATTCCACGTCCTGTCCCTTTGCAAGAAGCTCCAGCGTGCGGCGGCGCGCGCGTGCCTCGGGACGGGCGACCATGAAGATCTTGAGTGCGGCATCGGGCAGAACGACGGTGCCGATGTCGCGGCCGTCCATGATAAGGTCGTGCGTTCTTGCCATGTCACGCTGCAGCGTAAGCAGATGGGCGCGGACTGCGGGGATCTTGGAAACGGCGGATGCGTATTGGGAGATCTCATTTTCGCGGATGGCGAGGGAAACGTCCTCACCGTTCAAAAGCACGCGCTGAGAGCCGTCCTCTGCGTATTCCAGCGTTACGGAAACGTCGGGCAGCAGCGCGGCGACAGCCTCCGGATCCGTGGGAGAAGCTCCGTGGCGGCGGGTGTACAGGCCGACTGCGCGGTACATGGCACCGGTGTCAACGTACACGAAATGCAGCTCCTTGGCAAGCGCCTTTGCAACGGTGCTTTTTCCTGCACCGGAGGGACCGTCAATGGCAATATGGATCATAGGATACACAATCCTCCTTTACGTTTGGGTATTCGTGGTATCATCGGGCTCGGCGGCGGCGTGTGCGGCTGCCATCGCGGTGGAAAACGCGATTTGCAGATTGAAGCCGCCTGTATAGGCATCCACGTCGATGACCTCGCCTGCAAAATACAGCCCGGAGATCTTCTTGGATTCCATGGTTTTTGGGGAGAGCTCTCCGACGGCAATACCGCCGGAGGTGACGATCGCCTCGTCAATGGGGCGGAAGCACTTGGTATGCACGCGAAAATCCTTCAGCGCACAAAGAAGGGCACGGCGCATTTCCCGCGTGATGCTGTTGCACTTTTCCTCCGGGGAGATGCCTGCCATCCGTGTGACGGGAGCAATCATCTTCTGTGGGACGAGCGTGCCGATGACGTTGGAAAAATTGCGGTTTTTTGCGGCGGAAAATTCCGAGAGGATCCGGGCATCCAGTGTTTTTTCGTCAAGCGCGGGCTTGAGGTCAAGATGCAGGATATATCCGTCGATCTTCGTTCTGTCCAGATGCGCAGACGCGGACAGGATCATGGGACCGGACACGCCGAAGTGCGTGAACAGCATCTCACCGAAATCCTCATAGAGGACCTTCGGGGAATCTCCGTGCGTGACGGTCAGGCGCGTGTTGCGCAGGGAAAGCCCCATCATTTCCGCGCAGAAGGAATCGCTGCAGACGATCGGGACGAGAGAGGGATGCAGGGGTGTGACCTGCAGTCCGAGCTGTCTTGCGAAGCGGAAGCCGTCGCCGGTCGATCCCGTTCCCGGATAGGAAAGGCCGCCCGTGCAGACGATCACCCGGTCAAAGGCGTATTGTCCGGAGGCGGTGCGTACGCCGGTGATGCGCCGCTTCTCCGTGTCCTCCGAAACGAGCAGGGCAGAAACCGCTTCGTTGCGGACCGTAACGCCAGCATCGCGCATCCGTCGGATGAGCGCATTGACGACGTCGTGTGCGTTGTCCGAAACGGGGAACACGCGGTTTCCCCGCTCCGTTTTGAGCGGAGTATCAAGATACTCAAACAGATTCTTGGTATCCTCCGGGGTGAAGCTATTGATGGCACTGTACAGAAAACGGGGGTTTGTCGGAACGGATTTCAGAAAATCATCGGGAGAGCAATCGTTTGTGACGTTGCATCTGCCCTTGCCCGTAATGGCGAGCTTGCGCCCGGGGCGCGGATTCTTTTCGAAAAGGGTAACGTCAGCCCCCCAGAATGCGGCCTCTGAGGCAGCGGTCATGCCGGCGGCACCGCCTCCTATGACCGCGATCTTCAGCTTGGTACTCATATTCCGTGTCACCCGCGTCAGACGCCGCCGTTTTTGGCGTAGACATCGTAGGCATCCCAAACCGTTTCCAGCTGCTCAAAGGTTTCGGCAACGTCTGCCGATTTTTTCTTGGAAACTGCGACGATCAGGGCGTTGATAACGGACAGGGGGGCAACGTAGGAATCGACGAACGAGGCCATGTCGCTGCGTGCAATGAGCAGGTGGTCGGCGCCCTGTGCGAGCGGAGAGGAGTCGCTGTCGGTCAGTGCGACTGTGACGGCGCCCTTGGATTTGGCAAAATCGATGGCGTCGATGATACGCTTGGAATAGCGGGGGAAGCTGATGCCGATAAATACGTCACCCTCCCGGATGCGGAACAGCTGCTCAAACATTTCCGAGGAGCTGGTTGCCTGCACGGTGCGGACGTCCGGGAACATCAGGTTGAAATAATACCCGAGGAATCCGGACAAGAGGGATGCAGAGCGCATACCGGAAATATAAATGCGGCGCGCACCGATGATAGCGTCTACGGCTGCATCGAACGCGGCTGTGTCGATGCGGTCCAGCGTGGTGCGGATTTTTTCGATATCGCCGGAGAGGATCTTGGTCAGAACCTCGCCGTCGCCGATGCGATTGTTTGTGATCTCCATACGCTGGACGGAGGTCAGCTTTGTACGGATGAGCTCCTGCAGGGATTTCTGCAGCTCCGGATATCCGTCAAATCCGAGCTCATTTGCGAAGCGGACGACGGTGGACTCCGAAACGCGCACGACAGCGCCGAGCTTGGAGGCGGTCAGATAGGCCGCCTTGTCGTAATGCTCCAGCATATAGTGTCCGATGGCCTTCTGTCCCTTGGAGAACTCCGGCATCATCGTTTCGATCTTGGTCAGAATGTCAGTCATTTCGAGATATCAGTCCTTCGCGGTGATATAGCCGAGGGCAACGAGCGTCTCGGCCTCAAGAACGGCACCGCCTGCGGCGCCGCGCAGGGTGTTATGAGCAAGTCCGACGAACTTGTAGTCGTAAACGGTATCCTCGCGCAGACGTCCTGCGGAAACGCCCATGCCGCCCTCAACGTCGCGGTCAAGTGCTGCCTGCGGCCGGTTTTCTTCCTCAAAATAGGTGATGAACTGCGCCGGAGCGGAGGGGAGCTCGTACTGCTGAGGAATACCGCGGTAGTTCTTCCATGCTGCGAGGATCTGCTCCTTTGTGGGGCGCTTTCTGAACTTGACGAAGACGGCTGCCGTGTGACCGTCGGTGACGGGAACGCGGATGCACTGCGTCGTGATGATGGGCTCTGCTGCCTTAACGATTTCACCGTTTTCGATGCTGCCCCAGATCTTGAGGGGCTCCTGCTCGGACTTTTCTTCCTCTCCGCCGATGAACGGGATGATGTTATCGATCATTTCCGGCCACTCGTTGAAAGTCTTGCCCGCACCGGAGATGGCCTGATACGTCGTTGCAACGACCTCGTACGGCTCAAACTCGCGGAGCGCGTTGAGGGCGGGGACGTATGCCTGAATGGAGCAGTTCGGCTTGACTGCGATGAAGCCGTGCTTGGTGCCGAGGCGCTTCTTCTGTGCCTCAATGATTGCGAAGTGGTCTGCGTTGATCTCCGGAATAACCATCGGAACATCGGGTGTCCAGCGGTGTGCGGAGTTGTTGGAAATAACCGGAACCTCAGCGCGGGCGTATGCTTCCTCGAGCTTCTTGGTTTCGTTCTTGTCGTAGTTGATCGCACAGAAGATCACGTCAACGTCAGAGCAGGTATCTTCGATGTTCCATGCGTCGACGACCTTCATATCTGCCAGACGCGCGGGCATTTCCGTTTTCATCTTCCATCTTCCGCCAAGAGCCTCGGCGTAGGTAAGTCCTGCGGAGCGGGGGCTGGCTGCAAGCTTCGTTACACAGAAGAAGGGATGGTCCTCCAAAAGCGTGATAAAACGCTGTCCGACCATGCCGGTTGCGCCGACTACGCAGGCACGGAGTTTCTTTTCAATCTGCATCATAATAGGGTTCCACCTTTCAGAAATTATATAAAAAAGTATAGGAAAAACAATGGATACTACTATAGTATACCATTATTACGCGGTTTTGTCAATGTGCTTTTTCAAAAAATGCAAGTTTTTTGAAGGAATCCTTCAGATATGGGGTGTGCGCACCGGTCGGAAAACGTCAAAAAAACACGCCGCCGCACAAATACTTCCGATTCGTGCGGCGGAGTTTGCTGCGTTATTTTTTTGTCCAGGTAGAGGGGGAAATGGCGATCAGGATCGGCAGAATCTCAAGCCTTCCAAACAGCATGGCCGCGGCAAGCACGAGCTTTGCCGGCTGGGAATACGCTGCGTAATTCATGGACGGTCCAACCGCGCCGAGGCCCGGGCCGATGTTGTTGAAGCAGGAAACGATGGCGGAGAGGTTCGTTTCAAAATCGAAGGGCTCCAGACTCAGGATCAGAAATCCGATGGCAATGCTAAGAAAGTACAGCGTCATATAGGTCGCAAGGCCGTCAAGGGTGGTGTGCTCAACGGGCTTGCCCTCAAAGCGAACCACGCTGACGGAGCGCGGGTGAAGCATACGGTAAATGCTCTGCTTTGCGCTACGGGCGAGGATGATAAGGCGTGATACCTTCATGCCGCCGCCGGTGGAGCCTGCGCACGCGCCGACGAACATCAAAAGAAACAGAATGGCGCGGGATAGCTGCGGCCAGAGATCGAAATCGACGGTGGCGTAGCCGGTTGTTGTGATGATTGATGCGACCTGGAATGCGGCGTGGCGCAGCGCATCACCGATGCCGGTGCACAGAGGAAGGATGTTGACCGTGATGAGCGATACGGATACCGCCGTGATGCCGAGATAGCACCAAAGCTCGGTGGAGCGAAGGGCACTGCGGAAGCTGCGCACGAGGAGGAGATAATATATATTGAAGTTGATTCCGAACAGAAGCATAAACACGGTCGTGATCCATTGCAGATACGGGGAATAGCCCGCGAAAGAATCGACCTTGATGCCAAATCCGCCCGTGCCTGCCGTGCCGAATGCGTGGAGCAGACTGTCAAACACCGGCATTCCGCCCAAGGCGAGCAGGATGAACTGGGTAAGCGTCATGATAATATAGATCAGATACAGGATCTTGGCTGTTTCGCGCACACGCGGAACGAGCTTTCCGACGACGGGGCCCGGCATTTCTGCACGCATGATGTGAATGGAACGACCGGAGGAGCCCTCGGAGGGCGGGATGATCGCCATCATCAGCACGAGCACGCCCATGCCGCCGATCCAGTGTGTAAAGCTGCGCCAGAACAGAAGGCTGCGGCTCAGCGCCTCCACGTTCGCAAGGATGGAGGCACCTGTGGTCGTAAAGCCGGACACGGTTTCAAAGAAGGCATCCGTGTAGGAGGGGATCTCGCCGCTCAGATAGAAGGGGAGCGCACCGATGGCGGATAGCGACAGCCAGGACAGCGTCGTGATAATAAAGCCCTCCTTGGCGTAGATGACACGGCTTTGGGGGCGGAAAAGCAGACACATTGCACCGCCGATACACAGTGCGATTGCCACGGTGATCAGAAAATACGGCGTTGTGCTTTCCCGGTACAGGACGGATACGGCCGTTGGAAGCAGCAGAAGCGCGGCCTCAAGCAGAAGCAGCTCTCCTGTGGTGAAGAGTACCATTTTTCGGTTCATAGAATATGCCGATTCCTTTCTTTGTAGGACTCAGAGCAAAATGTCGGAAAGGTCCTGCAGACGGTGCCTTGCGGCAATGACGATCACGCGGTCGCCGGGCTGGATGCAGTCGCTTCCGGCGGGAATGATCGGCGTTCTGCCGCGTACGATACCGCCGATGAGGATACCCTGCTTGATGCGCAGCTCGCGCAGCGGCGTTCCGATGCAGGGGGCGTCGGGGGATGCGATAAATTCCAGCGCCTCTGCCCGGTCGTCGGCAAGCCGGTAGAGTGTTTCAATGTGGCTGCCATGCGAATTTTCAAGTGCGCGGACGTAGCTGAGAAGCATATCCGCCACGGTGCTGTGCGGGGTGATGACAGATTCCAATCCCAGGTTTTCTGCCATTGCCTCAAGCTCGTCCCGGTTGATTTTGGTAATGACCTTGGGGACGTTCTGCGAGGAGGCGAATATGGAGAGCAGGATATTCTGCTCGTTCATTCCCGTCAGAGATACGAGCGCGTCAGTGCCGCGCAGTCCCTCCTCCAGAAGAAGCTCTCTGTTGGTGCCGTCACCGTGGATGACGACCGCACGCGGAAGCAGCGCGGACAGCGTTTGACAGCGTGCCTCGTCCCGCTCCACGATCTTGACGTTGCTTCCCGTTTCGCTCAGGTGCTTGGCAAGATAGTAGGCAATGCGCGAGCCGCCCAAAAGCATTACGGAGCGTGCTTGCTTTTTCAGGATACCAAGCTCACGGAGCAGCTTTTGGATCTCGGTGGGCGAAGCGGTAAGACCGATTTTGTCACCGCTCTGCAGAACGAAATCACCGCCGGGAATATAGACGTCTTCACCGCGCTCGACAAAGCAGACGAGGAATTTTGCGCGGTTGTATTTGGTGCGCATTTCGGACAGCTTCATTCCGCACAAAAGGGAGTCCTCCTTGAGGCGGACCTCGATCATTTCAAAGCTCTGTCCGGAGAATTTTTCGACCTTGATGGCGGACGGAAGCTTGAGCATATTGTAAAGCTCGCCCGCAGCGTATTTTTCCGGGTTGATGGCAAGAGAGAGTGAGAGCTCTCGTGCAATGAAGTGCAGAGAGTCGTCGTTGTATTCGGGATTTCGGATGCGTGCAACGGTATGCTTTGCGCCCATTCTGCTTGCAAAGCAGCAGGCAAGCATATTGCGTTCATCGGAATCGGTGACCGCAATGAAGACATCGGCGTTTTCAACGCCGGCTTCACGCAGCGTTTCGCAGTCTGCGGCGCTTCCCACAACACCCATAACGTCGTAGACGTTGGTAACCTCGGTAATGACATCCGCCGCGGAATCAATGGCGGTGATATCGTGCCCCTCTGCAGAGAGGCTGGAGAGGATCGCGGTGCCGATTTTGCCGCATCCGGCAATCAGAATTTTCATGGCTGTACCTTTGCCCTTTCGGTTTTCGTTGCTTTTTTTATATTATACCATATATGTCTGAAAAATGCAAGTGTACATTTTTTTTGCAGGAGGCGGCAGTGCGGCGCAGCAAAGAAATTTACCGCTGCGAAACAGGCTTTTTTTGTGTGACTGCCGTGCACTTTCTTCTAAAAATTCTTGAAATTGCTATTGCATTTTCCGACAAACAATGCTATAATTATAGAAGAATACATAATATGTGCGCCAGGACCGGCGGGAGAGGATATAACATGAAAGCATATACCAACGTTACCGTTTTTGACCATCCCCTGATCACGCATAAGCTCTCAATTCTTCGCGACGCCAACACAGGCTCCAAGCAGTTCCGTGAGCTGGTTTGCGAGATCGGTATGCTGATGGGATACGAGGTCATGCGCGACCTTCCCATGGAGGACGTCGAAATTGATACGCCCATTACCCGCGCGACTGTGAAAATGATTTCCGGTAAGAAGCTTGCGCTCGTTCCGATCCTGCGTGCGGGACTCGGTATGCTTGACGGCGTGCTGTCGCTTGTTCCGTCTGCAAAGATCGGTCATATCGGTCTGTACCGCGACCACGATACGCTGGAGCCGAAGGAGTATTTCTGCAAGCTGCCGGAGGATATCGCTCACAGACAGGTAATTCTGCTGGATCCCATGCTTGCAACGGGCGGATCCGCCTGTGCGGCTGTCGATTTCATCAAGGCGCGCGGCTGCAGTCAGATCAAGTTCGTTTCGATTCTTGCCGCTCCCGAGGGCGTTGAGCGTCTTGCCAAGACGCATCCGGATGTGCAGATCTACACCGGCGGCGTAGATGAAAAGCTCAACGAGAAGGGTTACATCGTTCCCGGACTCGGAGATGCCGGCGACAGACTGTTCGGCACGCTGTAAGGCGACGGACGGTGCGGAAATAAAACCAAAGGGGCTGCAGCACGTAAGTGCGGCAGCCCGAGGTCACAAAGTGACCGGAATTTCTTGATTTTTATGCGAAAATCGCATGAAAATGCCCCTTGGCTGAGGGGCAAGGGAAATTCCAAAGAGGTGTTGCAAGAACTTGCAACACCTTGTTTATTTTATGCCTTTTTAGATGTGCGGCGCAGCTCCCGCTTGATACGGACGATGTCACGAAGCATCCGGAAGCTGTCGCGGACGAGGTGGATGGAGCTTTTTCTGTGATAGACGACCTTAACGGGCATTTCCGTTACAAAATGACCTGCCTGTTGGGCACGCATCAGCATTTCCAGATCGAAGGCAAACCGGTCGATCTGACATTCGGAAAAGATCGTTCGGCCGACGTCGCCGCGCATTGCCTTGAAGCCTGCTTGCGAATCGCTCAGCCGAAAGCCTGCGGCAATGCCCAGAATCCGCAGATACAGCACGGAAACGAATTTGCGCAGGGGCGTATATCCGGCGTAGCCCTCAGGATGAATGGCACGCGAGCCGACCAGGATATCTGCGCCGCTGTCGGAAAGATGCCTGACGGCTTCTCCGATGACGTCTGTGCCGTAGGCGAGATCGCAGTCGGTATAAAGAAGCAGATCTCCCGTCGATACACCAACGCCGTACCGCACGGCATAGCCCTTGCCGCGGTTTGGCTTGTACAGACACGCGCGGATGCGCGCATCGGCATCTGCCGCTTCCTGCAGAAGCGAGGGCGTATTGTCGGAGGAGCCATCCGACACGAAAATCAATTCAAAGCTGTCTACGGTGCCTTGGGTGACGAGCGTATCCAATGCGCCGAGCAGCGCTTTTGCGGTGTCGGCGACGATCGCTTCTTCGTTATATGCGGGGATAATGACAGACAGTTTCATGCAATCGATCCTTCTTGGGGGCTTTGGAGATCCCGCGCCGGCATCCGTGGGATGTCAGCGCGATTTTCGGTATAAGAGCAAATCAAAGGAAACCGTCGTGCAGAGCTGCTCGCAGGCGTACAGCCTTTCGGCATCCTCTCGTGCGGTCTTCCAGAAATAGGGTGTCATGGCAAACAGCGCACGGATGTGCTCGGGATCTGTGACGGTGATCGTATCGGTGATCCTTTGAACGTGCGTCAGTGTAAAATGCGCGAGCGTATCGCGCCGTACCTCGTTCGGATAGGGCGTACGGTACAAAATCTGCTTCATGCCCCACAGATGCTCCTCTGCGGGAACGGCGATCAGAAGAAAGCCGTCCGGCTTCAATATGCGGGCAAATTCCGCATCTGCCACAGGGGCAAACAGATTGATGATTCCGTCGGAGCTGCCGTCCTCGATCGGCATATCAAACAGTGATGCTACGGCAAACGACAGGCCTTGGGCGCCCATCGCGCGGCCGCGCTTTGCGGCGTGCGCAACAGCATCACGGGAAAGGTCGAATCCGACGCACGCGGAGTCGCTTGCGTATGTCTGCAAATGGGTGTAGAGCCGCGCCGTATAATATCCCTCTCCGCAGCCGGCGTCGGTGACAGTGGGATTGGCGCAGTCCGATTGTGCAAGTGCCTCCAGGACGCACGCATTTACCCCGTCGGAAAAGGCACTATAATAGCCGCCGTCGAGAAATGCGGTGCGTGCCCGCACCATACCTGCATCGTCGCCCGGAAGGGCGGCACCGCGCTTCTGCGGGAGCAGAAGGTTGACGTACCCTTGCCTGGCAACGTCAAAGCTATGTCCGTGCGCGCAGCGCAGAACGTACGGCTTCTGTGTGAGCATGGGCGTCAGAGGGGATGCGCAGTTCGGACATTTCCACCGGATGTGCATCATTGATTGATGACCTCCACGAGTACGGCGTGTACGACGTAACGGTTTTCATTGACGTTCATGCAGGTGGACAGCGTCAGGATGCGGTCATCTGCCTCCACTGTGACCTTGGGAGAAATATCGGAGCGCTTGCGGATCGCATCGATCCAATTCATGAAGATCGTGTCGTCGTTTTTGAAATTCATACGCCAGGCATGGTTCTCGTTGATTTTCTGCGAGGGATGCGTTTCGTACGCGGCAAAAACCTCGTAGGTATACAGGGCGTTGTCGGTATAGACGTTGATATACCGATTGTCCTTCCAATAGGAGGACTCACGGAAGTGCAGAAGATTGGCAAACATCGGGGATCCGCTTTCCATGTTATGACCGTAGATGATCGAATGGCGGTTGTTTGACATCTTGCTCTTGTTTCTGTAGTCCAGATAAATGGAGCCGGCGGGATTGTACGTGCCGTCATAGGCGTAATGCAGATACCAATCGTTGTCAGCGCCCTGGACGACGGGATAGTTGATCTCGGTGTTGCCCGGCATCTCGATCCATCCGACGACCTCCTTGTTCTTGTTGCGCAGGATCTGAAGCTGTCCCTGAATGATGAGCAGCTTCTCGTGATATTCGTAGTTATCCTCGTAACCGGACTGATCCCCCTCCTCGCGGTTTCCGTTGACCGGAATCAGCGCCTGCAGGCGATTGCCGCGAAGGGCAGGGATGACCAGGTCCTCTCTGCGCTGCGTGACGTCGAAGATATCGTCAAAATCGTAGATATCCTCAGACTGCTTATAGGCGTACAGCTTGGAAACGATCTGAAAGCCGGAAATGAAGAACGCTGCGATTGCTGCATAGAAGATCATCTGGCGGACAACGCCGATCGCGATATCGATGGGATCCTTCTTTTTTTTCTTAGGCGGCTTGCCGAGATCGTCGGCGGTGACGGCATCCAGAGAGGCAACGAAGGTGCTGCCGCCCTGGGCACTGGATGTATCTGTGGCTTCTGCCGATGCGTCGTTTGGTGGCCGGTGCTGTCCGATCAGCTCTGCTGCGGGAACGGGAATTGTTTTTGGGGCCGGCGCAGCAGCATCCACAACGTGGGTCGTATAGGAAACGGAAGAAACGATGACGTCCTCTGCGCTTTCGCTGTGCTCCTCCGGAGGCGGCGTCACGGGGGAGGAATCTGCCTCGGCGGAAAGCCCGGAGGATTTCTTTTTCGTGGCCATTGTGCGTTCTGATCCTTTCATTCCAATATCGGTAGGCTTTCCCGGATACGGATGCCGGGGAAAGCCGTTTATATTCTATCTTATATTATACCAAAAAAAGCGTGGGATTGCAAGTCCAATTATCGGATATTCTGTGAACATTTATACACGGAGTCTGTAAATGGGCTGCGCGGGGCGCGCTGCGGAAACCGTGCCTTGCCGCTTGCGCCCGTGTCCGCCAATGCACGGCATAGCAAGAAAAGGGGTTGTTGCAAGTTGAAAGCTTGCAACAACCCTGGGTCACGAAGTGACCTGAATTTCCCGGTTTTCAAGCGAAAATCGCATGAAAATGCCCCTCGGATGAGGGGCAAGGGAAACTTCTATGGGGTTTGGGCACGTAAGTGCAACAGCCCGGTGGGCTTTATGGAATCAGGGGTTGGGGAGCAGGACCGGTGTTTCCCAATAAGAGTAGGGGCAGACCGGAACGTCAAATACGGTCAGATCGATCTGGACGGATGCCATATCGCAGAAGCCGGTGGAGCCGGAGTATGCAATCAGATCGCCGCGATTGACGGTGTCGCCAACGCTGACGACCGCCTCACTCAGGTTCTTGTACCAGCTCTTCAGACCAAGACCGTGCTCCACGACGACGGTTACGCCGGAAAGATCGGTTTCACCAACGAAGATGACGACACCGTTATTGACGGCAGAGATCTGATGGCCCTCGGAGAGCATATATACGACGCCGGGGTTCTGGTAGCTTGCACCGTTGTTGATGACGCGGATGCGTCCGTATCCTGCACGGATCTGTGCATCATCCGGCGTTCCCTGTGCAAAGGTGCCGTCAAAGAGGTGATCCGTTGCGATGTTGAGCGATTTTGCGATGGGCGTCATGATTTCGGCGTAGGCGGCAAGCGTCGCTTCCGTGCGGGTTGCGTTGATTACGGCTTGGCTGACGGTCATGCTGACTTCCTTGTATTCCTTTTCCGAAACGTTGAGCACCAGCTCCTGGGTAACGCCGTCGCAGGAGAGCGTGAAGGTGTAGACACCGGCGGGCTGCTCGTAGCTGAAGGGTACGAGTGCGCGGTAATAGTCGCCGTCCTCCACGAATACCGGAGTAAATGCACCGAGATCGGGCTCTGACGTAAAGAGAATATCGGAATCCTCAGGCTTATCCTTGACCGTGATGACGCAGAAATCACCGTTTGTAATGGTCGTGGTATTCAGGTGGAACGATGCGGGTGCGTTGACGGTTGCCATGAAGTCATAAACTGCCTCGCCCTGTCCCTCCTTGCCGTCAACCTCGTACCATTTTGCCTCGATATGGAAGCGAAGCTGTGTCTGCTCGGTGATCTTGATCTGTGACAGATTTGCGTAATTATCCTTATATATGACCTTGTCCTTGTCGTATACCGTGATGTCGATGACGTCGGGCTCAATGTTGAAGGAGAATGCCAGACGTGCATTCATGCGGTAGTTGTGCGTGTCGGGCGTGGTCTGCGTATCAAGTGGGCGGTAGGTGCCGTTGAAGAGCTGATAGCGCCAATCGAGCTTTTGCGGAAGGACCGTGGTTTCTCCGATCTTCAGAACGGGATATACGGAGCCGTTGTATAGGCACGCGGCATAATTCTTGCATAAGAATGCGGACGCGTCCTCGGAGGTGATCTTATAGATCTCACCGTCAGGATCCTTCAGGAATGCTGCGCCGGGATCCTCGGTGAAGTAGTATTCATATACGCTCTTGCGATTGAAGACCTCGTAGGTTACGGTGAAGGTTTCCGCATCTGCGATGGCGTCGGGCATGGTTTCCTGCTTGCGCGCGTTGCGGTTGAGCGAGGTCATGAACGCAATCTCCGCAGCAGCCTCCTTGTTGAGTGCCTCTGCATTGTCGCCCTTATTTTCGGGAGTGAAGATATGCGTTCCCCCGTCCGGATCGACGATGGACATTTTTACTACGTCGCGGCTGTCCTCGACCTGTCCGCCCTGCGCGGAGAGATACGTGGCAATTGCAACGTAGGTCGGTATAAACAAAAGAAGAAGAAAGATGACGATTTTGAATCGGTTATTCATAGGCCCCTCCCTGATTATGAGGTCAAAAGAAAGATATTTTTACATATACTATTATACACCATTTCCCGGCACAGGTCAAGGGGTAATTTGCAAATGTACCGGAAAATCCGGGGCTTTTGTGCGGCAATTTGCAAAAAGGGGCTGCTGCAAGTTGAGAACTTGCGGCAGCCCGGGGTAGTTATGGTATACCTTGTGATTGCGCCGGATTATTTCTTCTTTGCGGAGTCTACCGACTTTGCTACGACTGCGGTCAGAGCAACGAGTGCAATGACGTTGGGGATGACCATGAGGTTATT
>JAGBZV010000046.1 GCA_017628075.1 Clostridia bacterium | reverse complement strand
GCAAGACCGCCGCAAGCCGTGCTTGCGGCGGTCTGCTTTCGTGCGATTTCCCACAGGCCTGTGCAACGATTTACCGCTGTGTGAAAAAAGTTTTCCACAGATATTGTAAAACGCTTGACATGGCATTTAATAAACGGACGCCGCGTACCATTCCAAATCTTTTCGCGTGTCAAAAATCGGTGTCGAAAAAGAAAAAATTTTTTCAAAAAAATTCGAAATATAGTTGATTTGTGGAAATATCTGTGATATAATATTAGCATAAAAAAAGTTAATATCGGATATGCCTGATTTTTTTCATCAAAAAAATTTTCCACCGATAAATAACAGCTATTCCACAGCAGATGCCCGCATCGTGTGAATCGTTACACACCCAGGTATACAACGATTCACACAAATGCAGACGGATCTGTACCGCCCATCCGGACACAGCGGCCCGGATGCAGAACACACGGTACACAGCCGTCGATGGCAGCCGTCGCTTCTCACCCGCAAAGAAGCACGCGCCCCCACGGAGTCCCCCTCCGTGCCCTCTGCTCACCACAGCGCGGAGATGCCGCCCGATGCAGTCTGAAAGACAGATACAGTATGAATAAGCTTGATGCGATATCCCGGCGCGGCAAAGGTACGCGTGCGCTGGTACGTCTTATCAAAATAGCGATCACAGGCTGCAGTGCGTGTATGCTGATCGCTTCGTCCTCACATCTCCGCCTCGGCGGTATGACTTACGCACTGGATGACAATTCCATACTGACAGGACCGACTGCCGCCTCCGTGTGTACACCGGAGGATCAGAGCAAGCCTCTGCCCTTCCACGCAGTGCTGAACGAGGACGAAATCCTCTCGCTGTTCCCCGAGGAGAAGCCAAAGCCGCCCGTATACGAGCGCCCCTCCCTGAGTCGTCCCGACGGCTGGACCGGAAACGCCGTAACCACCGACACCACCGGCAAGCACCTGCTCTACGGAGAAGCGATCCCACCGCGCACAGGCATGACGGAAAGCTGCATCCCCACGGTTTCCGGCCGCGTTCCAAGCAGCTATTTCTCGGAGGACACAGTCTTCATCGGCAACTCTCTCGTCGTCGGTATGCAGAAGGTCTCCGCCATTGATACCACCTATTACGCCACGATCGGTATGTCGGTAAACCAGTTCTTTGATAAGCCTTTGGTTGCCTCACCGGATGGCGAAAAGGATAAATACGGTGCTCCCGTGTTCGTTTCCCCGGCAGAAGCACTCGTGCGCTGCGACAACTTCATGCGCGTGTATCTGATGTTCGGCGTCAATGAGCTCGGCTGGTCCAGCATCACCGCGTTCATCAATCAGTACGAGGCGATTATCGACTTCATTCTCGCCGTCCGTGCAGATGCGGTCATTTACGTGCAGGGCCTGCTTCCTGTCAACGAGGCAGTCTATCAATCCGCCAACGCCAACCCCCTCGACTGCATCACAAACGCACGCATCGCACAGTTCAACGAACGCCTCCTTACCATGGCACAGCGCAAGCAGGTAGTCTTCCTCAATCCGGGCGAGGCACTCGCCGACGCATCCGGCCAGCTTCCTGCCGACGCAACCGCAGACGGCATCCATCTGAACGGAGCACTCCTCCGCAAATGGGCCGATTACCTCTACACACACACCGTGGAGGATGTTGATCCGGCTCTCTTCTACGAGGACAACCAATAAGCCAACACCGAAAAGCGATGCCATCCTCCGGATCGGATCGCTTTTCTCAATCAATCTATCAAATGAAAGGACGGACACTCCCATGAAACGCACTCTCACATCCGCAGCCCTTCTCCTTGCCATGATGCTATTTGCCGTATCCTGTACGGACACCCCCACACAAAATCCAGACGACAGCACCTCCACCGATACCTCCACCTCCATCACAGAGCGCGTTCCGCTGGAGCTCGGCGTGCTTGCGAGAGCGCTTGCGGATACTTGCACCTTCTCCGAGCCGCTCACCCAGAACGACGCATATCTGAAAAACCATCTCTACGGCTTCTCTGCGCAGGCAGACAACATGGTTGCCTGCACCGCGTACGTCCCCGCAGGCATCACGCCCGAGGAGGTTCTCGTTTTTGAAATGAAGACCGCAGACGCAGCCAACACCATCGCAGATATGCTCCGTGGCTACGTCACCTATCAGGAAACGCAGTACGGCTCCTACAAGCCCGAGGAGGTCCCGAAGCTCGATGATGCAGTCATCGTCGTTGACGGAACCTTCGTCGTATACGTCGTTTCCACCGACAACGCCGCAGCAAACAAGACCGTATCCGATCTGCTCGGCTGAGCACACTCCCCCCAAACGCATCCGCCGTACCGGCAGATGCGTTTTTTTCTTTCAAAAGCCTTGATTTCAGCGCGGATTTATGGTATACTTATTCTGTTATACGGATCCGCGCCGCCCATATACGGAAAACACGGTATGCGCATACGCAAAATACGCATCCGAACGATATAAACGGGCGCAGACGGCTCCGGACCGTCATTCAGAAAGGATCCCGACACCCCAACGGGAATGGTCGGGCATGGTATGAAATCCACAATGGCAAAGAAGCCTATCGATACAAGCTTCACAGGATTGGCCGATGAGGTCCGCGACACGCTCCGCTGGGCAGGCGCACAGCTTGCACACCGTGCGCAGCACGTTCCGGCCGCGAAGGCGCTCCTGTCTGCAGCAAAGGATATCCGCGAGGAGGTCCGCGTCGTGCGTGAGCGCGATCCGGCCGCAACCTCGGATTTGGAGGTATTGCTTCTGTACTCCGGCCTGCACGCAGTGCTCGCCCACAAGATCTCACATAAGCTCTATAAAAACGGACACCTCTTTTCCGCACGCGCCGTCAGCCAGGCAGCACGCGCGCTCACGGGAATCGAGATCCACCCCGGTGCTACGATCGGCCGCGGCTTCTTTATAGACCACGGTGCCGGCGTTGTGATCGGTGAAACGGCGGAGATCGGTGACAACTGCACGCTGTATCAGGGTGTCACCCTCGGCGGTACGGGTAAGGATACCGGAAAGCGCCATCCGACACTCGGAAACGGCGTCATGGTCGGCGCGGGCGCAAAGGTGCTCGGCCCCTTTACGATCGGAGATAACGCAAAGATCGCCGCAGGCGCAGTCGTTTTGGAGGCAATTCCGGAGGACTGTACGGCGGTCGGTATTCCGGCGCGCGTCGTCAAATGCAAAAACGAAAAGGTCGCCTGCGAGGCAAACCGCAATCTCGACCATATCCACATCCCGGACCCCGTTTCCCAGGAGCTTTGCCGTCTGCGTGAGCAGATCGGCGGCTTGAGGAGGAGCTTGCACACATGAAATCAGAGAAAAACGAAGAGGAGATTGACATCCGATGAAATTATACAATTCCTTAACGCATACAAGAGACGAATTCGTAACACACGAGCCGGGCAAGGTGACCATGTACACCTGCGGCCCGACCGTTTATCACTTCGCACATATCGGCAACCTCCGCTCGTATATCATGGAGGACGTGCTGGAAAAATATCTGTCCTACGCAGGCTACAGCGTCAAGCGCGCCATGAATATCACCGACGTCGGCCATCTGTCCTCCGACGGTGACACCGGAGAGGACAAAATGCTTCGCGGTGCCAAGCGCGAGCACAAGACCGTCATGGAGATCGCGCAGTATTACACCGACGCATTCTTCGCAGACTGCAGGAAGCTGAACATCAAGATCCCCGAGATCGTCGTCCCCGCAACCTCCTACGTCGATCAGTTTATCGATATGGTGAAAAAGCTCCTTGACGACGGTTATGCCTACGAGGCAGGCGGCAACGTTTACTTCGATACCTCCCGCCTTGAGGAATATTACGTCTTCAACAAGCAGAATCAGGAGGATTTGGCAGTCGGCGTCCGCGAGGGCGTTGAGGAAGACGGAAACAAGCGCAACAAATGCGACTTCGTCCTGTGGTTCACCAAGTCCAAGTTCGACGACCAGGAGCTGAAATGGGATTCTCCGTGGGGCGTTGGCTATCCCGGATGGCATATCGAATGCTCCGCGATCTCCGTCAACACGCTCGGAGAGTATCTCGACCTGCACTGCGGCGGCATCGATAACGCATTCCCGCACCACACCAACGAAATCGCACAGTCTGAGGCGTATCTCGGTCACAAGTGGTGCTCGCAGTGGTTCCACGTTCTCCACCTGAACACCAACGACGGAAAAATGTCCAAGTCCAAGGGCGAGTTTTTGACCGTTTCCCTGCTTGAGGAGCGCGGCTACGATCCGCTGGTCTATCGCTTCTTCTGCCTGCAGTCGCACTACAGAAAGTCCCTGGTCTTCTCCTGGGAGGGTCTGGACAACGCGCGCGTGGCATACGACAAGCTCGTTGACCGCATTGCCGCCCTCAAGCCCGGTGAAGCCGTTGACGAGGCTGCGTGCGAAAAGCAGCTGGCCGCATTTGCTGACGCCATGGACAACGACTTGAACACGGCGATGGCAATCACCGCCCTCTACGACGTTCTGAAGGCAAAAATCACCGATGCGGAAAAGCTGTGGCTCATCTCCCGCTTTGATACCGTCCTGTCGGTCGGCCTGATCGCGGCGGCAGACGCCCGGCGCGAGGCGCTTGCACGCGCGGCAGCAGAGGCTGAGGCAAAGGCCGCAGCAGAACGCGAGGAGGCTATGCGTGATCCCTTCGTTGCAAAAATCCTGACCGCCATCGACGAACGCGCCGCTGCAAAGAAGGAAAAGAATTTTGCGCGCGCAGACGAGATCCGTAAGGAGCTGTCCCAGCTCGGCGTAACGCTCATTGACACCCCCGCGGGAACAACCTACAAGATCGGGGAATGATGCGCCGCGCCATCGGACCGTGCTCCGTCCGATCATAACCAACGAAAACAGAAACACCCCTGCCGCAGGCGATCCGTGTGCCTCCGTGATCCGGAGCACACAGCCTGTTGGCAGGGGTGTATTGCTTTTTTGAGCAAAAAACGGTTCGTGTCAATCACACCGCATCCGTGCAGGAACGCAGAGGATCAGCGCTCCCACGCCGCACGCGCGGCGGACAGCGCCGCAATGGCATCGGTCTGTGCATCGGCATATCTGCGCATCATCGGCTTCCATACGGTTTGCAGAAAGCCGCACAGAAGCTCCCCGCGAAGATGCTCTGCAGCATATCCGCAAAGTGCATCAAGCGCCCCGTACGATTCCGCCGCGCCCGCCGCCGGAATCTGCTCAAAGCCTGCGTCCGCAAGCGCCGCAAGCGCACGGCAATTCAGCGCCTCCTCCGCTTCACCGCCGGTCTGCCATCGGTAAGACAGCAGAATGTCACGCGGCGTTCTGCGCACAAGCTCTGCCTCACGGCGCCGCACACCGTCCGCCCAAATCCAGGGACGGGCGCCGCACCGCATCGCGGTCCGCGCAAGGAAATTAAGATCGTACCACCACTGTTCACCCTGTCGGATGACCACGGTATTGTACAGACGCTGGGACTCCACCGTTTCCTCGTCCATGCCGAGGTGGAACAGACGCGGACGGCCAAAGACCTCACAGATCTCACCGATCACGTCCTCGCAGAAGCGATAATACGCCGAGGTGGATACCATGCGTCCGTATTCCCCCATCCAGGCATCCCGACACGCCGAGAAATTCAGCTTCGGGATCGCTTCAATGCCAAGCATCCGCAGATTGAAGATCTCCTCCTGCAGAACGTCGCGCGTCCACGCGCCGCGGCAGGCGATCTCGGGATGGCTTTCAAAGCAATACCCCTCGCCGATATCAAGCACGACAAGATTGCAGCCTGCATCGGCAAGCGCCTTCGTCGTTTCATGCCACAAATCGGTATCAAAGCGCAGATGGTCCTCCGCGCTGTGCTGCGCCGCATCCTGTACCATGCACGGCACGCCGTTGGCATCGCGTACGGGATCGGCAAACAGATTGAAGCCCAGATGGGCAAGAAAGCCCCATGAGAATTTCGGCTTTTGAATAAATACACTTTCGCTGTACATTCTGCTGATCCTGCCCCTCAGCGGGACGGCCTCCTCTCACCGTGATATGCGCGCCAATCAGTCACCGTAATATGCCGCACCGATCTTCTGCAATCTGACCAATGCTTCAGAGGGGATCGATTCGTCCTCTCTCAAAAATCTGTTTCCGACAGGCGTTCTGCCAAGCAGCACCTTGTACCAAAGAGCTGCAAGAAGGTACTGTCCGAGCACGGTATTCAGTCTGCAGCGCTCTCCGTACAAGGAAACGCCGCCACGAGCGGGATCAAAATCGGCAAGCGCGCCTGCGGCACAAACGGCCTCAGCCGTAGGAATGACCGTCACAGCCTGCTCCTTTGCCGCCGCGCGGCAAACCGCACGGATACGGGCGCACGCTCCATCCTCTCCGAGGGGGGCGTACGTTTCGTTGAGAAAGATCCGCGCATCCGGACACATCGCACCGATTGCCGTCAGAAGGTTGGACAAATACGGCTCATAGCTCTCCGCCTGCGCCGCAAGCTCCGGCGTCTGCTCCAGCGTGATGATGCTCCAATCCTCTGCCGTAAGCACCTGCGTCAGCGTATATCCGTCAGCGACCTTCGTGCCGTTTTCTTCCCAGGTATAGCACGCCCTCTCGGTCTTGAAATTATTCCAATGCGCCTCAAGAGAGCAATCCTCAATCCAGGCAGTTCTCGTCATGACGTCGTAGCCGGCACACGCCGCAAACGATCTCAGATTCTGCTGTGCATCCTGCGCAGCGCCGTTTCCGATTGATAAAATCTTGATCATGGTAAGTCATCCTTTCGCTATCATATTGATATTCTTTAGTATAACATACTTTTTGCAAAGATGCAAGACATTCAGAAAAATTTTGGGGCAGACACCGCGGCAGGCAGAATATTGGATTTTGTTCTTGACAAATGTCCACGTTAAGTATATAATATATATAGTATGATTCATCGTATAGGTGCAAAAAACGGAGGAAGATATGGAACAGTACCGTGTCAGCGGCATGCACTGTGCCGCTTGCGCCGCACGCATTGAAAAGGCCGTGGCACGTGTCAACGGCGTTTCGAAATGCACCGTCAGCCTGCTTACCAATACCATGCAGGTCGAGGGTACCGCCGCCGCTGCACAGATCGTTGACGCAGTCGAGCGGGCCGGCTACGGCGCCGCGCTCCGGACCGGCGCGCCTCTGCTTCCTGCACACAATACAGAGCAAGCCGCGCTTCTGCGCAGGCTCTTATTCTCCCTTGGATTTCTCGCCGCATTGATGTACCTCTCCATGGGGCATCTGATGTGGCGTTTCCCCCTGCCCGGCGTGCTTGCAGACCGTCCGCTCGCCATCGCGCTGACCGAGCTTCTGCTTGCATCTGCCGTTCTTCTCCTCTGTCGGACGTTCTTTACAAGCGGATTTCGTGCGCTTTTTACAGGCGGTGCCAATATGGACTCGCTCGTGGCACTCGGCACATCTGCCGCGTATCTGTACAGCCTTGGCGGCCTGTACACCATGATCCTGTGCGTGCTTGCGGGAGATCTTCCCGGCGCGCAGGAGCGCCTGCACGATCTGTACTTTGAATCCGCCGCCATGATTCCAACGCTCATTACAGTCGGAAAGCTGCTTGAGGCACGTGCCAAGGGAAAAACCGCCGATGCCCTGCGCAGTCTGATCCGTCTTGCGCCCAAAAACGCACGTATTCTGCGTGACGGACGCGAGGAGGAGGTCGACGTCACGGAGGTCCGTCCGCACGACCTGTTCATCGTCCGTCCGGGCGAGTCCATTCCCGTGGACGGCATCGTGGTTGACGGCTTCAGCGCCGTCAATGAATCTGCCCTGACGGGGGAATCCGCCCCCCAAGAAAAAGTCCCCGGCGACACGGTTTTTGCCGCAACACAGAACACCTCCGGCGTTCTGCGGTGTGAGGCACTCCGCGTCGGTGAGGATACCTCGTTTTCCAAGATCATTGCAATGGTCTGCGATGCGGCGGCAACCAAAGCGCCGATCGCACGCATCGCGGACCGTGTTTCCGGAATTTTCGTTCCGCTCGTCATCGGCATTGCCCTGCTGACCGCGGCCGGCTGGATGCTTGCCGGCGCAGGCATCGGCGTCGCGCTGATGCGAGCCGTTTCCGTTTTGGTCGTCAGCTGTCCGTGCGCCCTCGGCCTGGCGACGCCGGTTGCCATCATGGTCGGTGCCGGTGTCGGCGCCAAGCATGGCATCCTGTTCAAAAACGCCGCTTCGCTGGAAATGGCGGGCCGCATCACCACCGTGGCACTGGACAAGACGGGAACCATCACGACGGGAGAAATGCGCGTCGCAGCACTGTTCCCCACCGAAACGAGCAGCGAAGAAGCTCTGCTGGTGGCTGCCGCCGCGCTGGAGGCAGACAGCGAGCATCCCGTCGCACACGCCATCCGCCTGTACGCAGGAGCGTGCGGCGTAACGCCGCCCCCGGTCCGGGCGTTTGAGATCCTGCCGGGAAGCGGATTGACAGCGCGTCTTGACGGCGCCGTGCTGTCCGGCGGAAGCCGCCGCCATATAGAGACCGTCCTTGGAGCCCCCTTGCCTGCCGCATTGTCCGAGCAGGCAGACGCCTGCGCCGCCGCAGGTCAGACACCGCTGTTCTTTGCCCGCGATAATCGTCTGCTTGGCATGATCGCCGTGTCCGATACCGTCAAGGAGGACAGCCCCCGCGCCATCCGCGAGCTGCATGAAATGGGCATCCGCGTGATTACGCTGACCGGAGATAACGTCCGCACGGCCGCCGCCGTCGGAGCATCTGCCGGCGTGGACGAGGTCGTTGCCGGCGTTCTGCCGGACGGCAAGGAGCAGGTCATCGCCGCATTGCGGGAAAACGGCCGCGTTGCCATGGTCGGTGACGGCATCAACGACGCCCCTGCGCTCACGCGCGCCGATCTCGGCGTTGCCATCGGAGCCGGCACGGACGTCGCAATCGATGCAGCCGACGTCGTGCTGATTCAAAGCAGCCTCTCCGACGTTTCCGCCGCCATTCGTCTTGGCCGCGCAGTGCTCAAAAACATCCGCGAAAATCTCCTCTGGGCATTTGGCTACAACCTGATCGGAATTCCACTTGCCGCCGGCCTTTTCATCCAGCCGCTCGGATTGGAAATGAGTCCGATGTTCGGTGCCGCGGCAATGAGCATCTCCAGCTTCCTCGTCGTCACGAACGCCCTTCGCCTCAATCTGCTGGACCTTCACCGCCATAAGCCGACCGTCACAGGTCGGAAATCGGAGATGACGGTCACAGACCTATCCCCAACAGCAACACAGAAAAAGGAGCTCTCAACCATGAAAAAAACCGTACGAATCGAGGGCATGATGTGCCCACACTGTGAAGCACATGTCAAACGTGCACTTGAGGCACTGGATGGCGTCGCGGAAGTCTTTGCCGACTTCAAAAACGGATCTGCCATCGTGACGCTCACGGGCGAGATCTCCGACGAGGCACTGTGCGCCGCCGTCACGGAAGCAGGCTATACGCCGCTTTCCGTTTCCTGAACCAAGTATTTTCCAAGAAAGGAATCTTTTGTAAGCGCAAAAGCCACATAATTATCATGAAACTGCAATCTATCCGCCGCATCCTCTGTGCGGCGACCGCCATTCTCTGCGTGACCGGTATGATTGCCTGCCAAAACGGCAGCGTGCCGCCGAAGGGCGAGAACGAAAGTGCGGGCACAGCGGGTGAGGGAACCGATACCCCTTGGAATGACCATCTTCCCGAAGCCGATTTCAAAAACGCACCTTTCCGCATTTCCGTATACGGACCGCAGGAGTGCACCGATAAATTCTTCGTGTCCGGAACAACGGGCTCGCTGATCAACGACGCCGTATTCAATAAGGTCGCCACCGTAGAGGATCGCTTCAACGTCGACATCCAATTCAACGACGTGTACGCATTTACCTCAGACGATATGCAGCATCTCGTCCGCAGCATTCACTCCGGGGACGACGTTTGTGAGCTGGCACAGGGCCATGATCTCACCACGGCTAACTGCGCGCTGGAGGGTATGTTTCTGAACGTCTTGGATCTGCCGCATCTGGATTTCAGCCAGCCCTGGTGGCCCTCCGAAACCATCGAGAGCATGACGGTTGCCGGACAAATGTACCTGATGTTCAATAATATCTCCTATACGAGTCTTGCGCAAACGCGCGTCATGTTCTTCAACAAATCGATGCTTTCCGAGCTGGATCTGGACGATCCGTATCAATTCGTATACGACGGAACGTGGACGCTTGAGCAAATGCGCATCATGTCCAACGAAGCGTATTTCGACCTCAACGGCAACCAGAGAAAGGACAACGACGACAGACTCGGCTTTGCTCACGGCGAAAATTACTGTATTTTGGAAACCTTTTCCGTAGAGCCCTACAAAAAGGACAAGGACGGGATGCTCTATTATGAAATGGAAATTGAGCGTCTGCACGATATCGTCACCACACTCGCCGGCGTCAGCTACGGTGTGGGCGGGTTGATCGTCGGCGGTGAGGACAACGCCGAGCAGATCTTCTCCGATGGCCGTGCTCTGTTCACCTATACCAACCTGCACGCGGCCATCACGGACTTCAGCCAGGCAAACAATCTCATTTACGGAATCCTGCCGATGCCAAAGCTGGATGAATCGCAGAAATCCTACGGTGCCGGCGCAACAGACCGCCCGATCGTCGTTCCAAATACCGCCGAGGACCGTGCCGACATGGTCGGCATCATCACGGAGGCTCTGAACATTGAGGGCTATAAGCAGGTCTATCCGGCGTACTTTGAGATCTCCATGAAGAGCCGTTACGCCGATCAGACCGACGATGCCAAAATGCTTGACATCATCCACGAAAATACCGTAATCAGCTTCACCTACCTCTACGGCAGAAACAGGAGCGCGTACAATACGATGCTCAACGATCTGTTCCACGACAAATCCAGCGTCAATTCCGACGTTGCGTCGTGGGCTGCAAGAACGGATGCGGCACAAAGGCGGCGCGTCGAGGAGCTGCGTGTATTCTTTGAAACACACGCAAACAGCTGAATAACAAAACCAATCACGTCCGCCTATTCGGACGGAATCTTTTGAAAGGAAGCTTTCCGACACACAGTGAAAGCGAACAGATCGAAATGGAACTGAAAAAAAGAAATTCTCCGCTGCGCGGCATGCTGCCCCATCTGCCCGACGAAACCATGGATCCGAACCGTATGCGGATCCATACGCTCGGACGCAATGAAATGGCACGCCATGCGTACACCCGCGACCATTCCACCCTTGATTACCGCAACGGATTCCCCATCGGTAACGGTGACTTCGGCTGTACGGTGCACGGCGCACCGACCTCCATGCACTTCATCTTCGGGAAAAACGATCTTTGGTGGGATGACTACGAGGCCCCCGTTCCCTGCTATCTCCCCGGCGGCATTGCTGAGGTACGCGAGCGTGTCGCTGCAGGCGACGTTTCCCTGCGCATGGATTTGATGAAGGCTTACGGAAACTGCTCCAATCAGCAGATCCAAACCACAGCAGCCCAGCTCACCCTGCATCTGACCGAGGGCGGTATTCCCGCCGCTTATTCCGAAACACTGGAAATGGCAATGTCCGGCGTACGCACACAGTATTGGGTCGGCAACACCAATGGCTACTCCTCCGGCGGAACGGTCAATACCTACAACGCCATCAATCGCTCCGAGGGTGTATTCATCTCGCACACGATCGCAGGCAGCGCACGTGAGCTCGGCGCCTTCCGCTTCGAGCTGACTCGTCCTCCGATGAATCGTCCGCCGGATTCTGCTATCAAGTTCACAAAGGAGCAGGTAAAGGACTATCTTGAGCAGGTCGAAGCATACTACTCCCCGCAGCCGTTTGTAGACGGTCGTTTCTGCGGCTTCAATATGCGTCTGCGCGCCGGTACGGATCCGGACAATTCCCCCAACCGCCATTACACCGTCATGCTGACGGAAGCGGAGGCCGATACCAAGTATTATATTGCAGGTCACTCCATTATGGCTGAGGGCCGCGCAGAAAAGAGCATCTGTATTCTGCTGACCATCGTTTCAAGCTACGATGCAGAGGACACCTACGAAGAGGCAAAACGCCGTCTGCTTGACACCATCAAGCGCGGCAAGATCACCTGGGGCATCGCGCGTGACGAGGGACACAGCTATTGGGACCGCTCCTGGATCCGCCTCCCCGACAAGGATGCAGAGCGCGTTTGGTATTGGGGTCTTTACGAAGCGTATAACGCACGCTGTCCCGGAAAATTTGCCCCCGGCTACATCGCACCGTGGCACAACTGCTGCTACGGAAACTGGGGCTTCCACATTCTCACGTATGAGCAGACGAAGGCCAACCTCGGTCTGCTTGCCTCCAACCGTGCCGAGCTGCTTGAGCCGTGGTTCCGTCTGTGCCAGACCGCACAGGAGCCGCTCAAGCGCTACACCACCAACTTCTACGGCATGAACGGTACCTGCTATCCGCACGCAATTTCCGGAACCGGCGAGGTCGTTACCTCTGTCGTGCCCTTAAACAACACGAGCATGAACGTCTCCACGACGGGCGAAACCGTCAAGTACTGCTGGGACTACTACGATTTCACACGCGATACCGATTACCTGCGTGAGATCGGCTATCCCATTCTGAAGGAAGCGGCACTCTTCTACAGCGACTATCTGCAGACCGATCCCGTAACCGGTCAGCGCTATATCTTCCCGTCCCGTTCCCAGGAGCATACCAGCAGCCCGACCATGAACAATGAGTACATGACCGACTCCATCATAGACACCGCACTCTTTAAGTACATCCTGCGCCGCACGGCGGAGGCTGCACGGATCCTCGGTGTGGACGAGGCGCTCGCGGCTCGCTGGGAGGACGATGCAAACCGGATGCGTCAGGACTACGCAACGTGGCCCAACGGTGTCTGGAAGGCCTCCGCAGACTGGGACGATCCCACCATCGACTACGGCATCAAGTCCGTCACTGACCTCACTCCAATCGCCATCACCGACGAGGTAGACGCATGGAGAGGCACGCCCGAAATGCGTGAGGCAGCAAGAAAGACCACGGAAGCAGCCGTTCCCGCAGATCGCCTGCCCTGGGATATGTCCTTCGGTATTTTGGCAAGACTCCGCATGGGCGACCGCGATTTTGCGCGCTTTGCAATGCAGCTCATGCCCAAGTGCCGCGAGGGCGGCAACCTGGAGCGCCGCGATGCGTGCGACTTCACTTCTGATAATGACCTGTCCCGCGACGGTCAGCACGACTTTATCGTAGACAAAGGCTCCGCTTACCTCTCCGAGGTAATCACGGAAATGCTTTTGCAGTCGCAGGGCGGCATCATCCGTCTGTTCCCGGCATACCCCACCGACATCGGTGACGCGGCATTCTTTGCACTTCGTGCACGCGGTGCATTCCTCGTTTCTGCGGAATTCCGCGACGGCGAGGTAGCATACGGCATCATCCGCAGTCTGAAGGGCGGTGTCTGCACGCTGGCAGATCCGTTTGACGGCGAATGTGTCATCCGCTGCTTAGAAAACGGTGAGGAGATTCCCACCACAAAGGATGCAGACGGCAATCTGTCCTTTGAAACCGCTCCCACATATGAGTACGCCGTTGAGCGCCGCGGCAAGCCGCTGGAAAGCTTCCCCGTACGCAAGTAATCGACTGTATCAAAATCCGCTTGACGGATCAAAAAAATCCTTGCCATACGGCAAGGATTTTTTATATAGCAAACAGATGCTTACAGTGCATCGACAAACAGACGTCCCAGCTTCACAGTGCTCTCGCAATCGTAATGTGCGATGTCGGGAGCATCCTCGGGCTCATTGAGCGTCGTCAGACCTGCGGCGTTAG
>JAGBZV010000045.1 GCA_017628075.1 Clostridia bacterium | reverse complement strand
TCCAGCTCGTCGAGATAGCCCTGTGCGTCAGCCATGGAGTCCTCCAGGTCAACCACAGAGGTTGTGAGATCCTCAAGGATATCAGCCATAGCAAGAAGAACCTTGCCCTCAGCCGTTTCCTTGTTGATGTTCAGGCCTTCCATCAGGCCCTTGAGATATGCTACCTTTTCCGTCAGAGTCATGAGAATTGACCTCCTTTAAGATTCTGGAAAATTTTTGGTGGATTATGCTCTTTCGAGATATTCACCGGTTCTGGTGTCAATGCGGATCACAGTACCGTTGTCGATGAACAGCGGAACCTTGATGACAGCGCCGGTCTCCAGCGTTGCGGGCTTGGTCGTACCGGTTGCAGTATCACCCTTAAAGCCGGGCTCGGTATCGGTGATGGTGAGCTCAACGAACATGGGAGGCTCAACTGCAAAAACAGAACCCTTGTAGGAGTTGATACGGCAGATCATTTCCTCCTTGACAAACTTGAAGCTGTCGCCGAGCATGTCCTTACCGACAGGAATCTGCTCATAGGATTCCATATCCATGAAGTAGTACAGGTCACCGTCGTTGTACATGTACTGCATATCCTTTCTTTCGATATGCGCCGGCGGGAACTTGTCAGTGGGAGAGAAGGTCTTTTCAATGACAGAACCGTTGATAACGTCTCTGAGCTTGGTTCTGACGAACGCAGCACCCTTACCGGGCTTAACGTGCTGGAATTCGATAACCTGAACGACCTTTCCTTCCATTTCAAATGTAACGCCGTTCTTAAAATCGCCTGCAATAACCATAATTAAATAACCTCCAAAATATTTTAAAGCAAAACCTTAGGCATACTATACTACTATATTTTACTATATTTTGCTTCTTTTTTCAAGTCTTTTATGAGAAAATTTTTGCATTGTTTTTGCCAACTCTTTGTGCAAATCATGCAAAAACGGGCAAATGGATCAAAGAATGATCAGTTCCTTGGGGGAATGGGTAATATTTTCAGCGATATTATCGTGAATCATGACCATATCCTCGATGCGAACACCGTATTTTCCCTCAAGATAAATTCCCGGCTCAACCGTCACGATGTGCCCGTTTTCAAGCACGGTATCCACAGCACGGCTGTTGAGCCCAGGCTTTTCGTGAATAAAGAGTCCCACGCCGTGGCCGAGCGAATGTCCGAATTTGCCCTCATAGCCAGCCCCGTTGATGATATCGCGTGCGATCTTGTCCATTTCCGCGCAGTTGGAATGAAATCCTATAACGTCCAGCACCGCGTTCTGTGCCGCGAGTACGGTATTGTATACACGGCGCATTTCCTCGTCCGCATGGCCAAGCACGACCGTTCGCGTCATATCAGAGCAATATCCGCCGTATACGCATCCAAAGTCCATCGTCAGAAAGCCGCGCTCCAGACGTCTGTTTCTCGGCTCTCCGTGCGGCAGAGAGGATGCTGTACCCGATACGCAGATGGTCGAGAAGGAGGTTGACTGTGCTCCCTGCCCTCTCATGAAATATTCCAGCTCAAGCGCAATCTCTGTTTCGGTACGATCCGGTGTGATAAAACCGAGGATATGTGAGAATGCTGCATCACCGATGGCCTGCGCACGCCGGATCATTTCCATTTCGTGCGCGGTCTTGAAGGTGCGCTGATCCTCAATCAGCGCGCCGATGGGTGCAAGCGTCATGCCCTCTCCAAAAATTTTCTGATACCGTCCGTAAAGATCGACCGTTACCACCCTATCCTCAAAGCCCAGCGTACGGACCCCGGCACCCGCCAGCGTATCACGGACGAAGCCGAGCGCCGTCTGGTCAAGGACCGTAAAAGCATTGCTATCGATCTCAGCGCGCGCTGCTTCGATATACCGGAAGTCAACGAATACGAATGCTCTGTCACGCAGAACGGCAACGTATCCGTCCTGAATGTTGAAGCCTGTCAGATAGAACTGATGCATTTCCGAGGTAATCAGAATAGCGTCGATCCCGCATGGGATCCTTCCCTGGAGATTTTTTACGTTTTCTGTGTTCATTTTGCTGTGCTCTCTTTTCTTTCTGGTCATTGGTCAGTCGGTGTCACCGTCAGAGAAAACAGCGTTCTCTCCGCCTTTGCACCGTGAATTTCAATGAGATAATCAAGCGTAATGCTGCCGCCGTCCATGGTCACGGTATTTCCCACGGAACGCGCATAAATGCAGATCTCAAACGGCATGATCGGCGTTTCGTACACGCAGATGTGACGCTGTCCCTGCTCGAAGACGAGCGTCGTTGTCACCGAGCCCCACCGGAGCATCGTAACAACGTCGGGATTCTCACGGGAAAAGGATACGGTTGTGGTAGATCCCTCCATGCCTGTCAGCTCCGTTTCATCATAGGAAAGCTCAATACGTCCGTCATCGGTGCAGCTAAGCGTGCCCTGTGTGCGGATCTCCATGATGCTGTCCTCCTCATCCGGGGAAGACGTCAGCTCCAGCTCATCGCCGAATGCCTCAATGATGCCGCGGAACAGCTCCGAGTTGGAAGCCTCCTGCTGCCTGGATCGAAGGTGAATGGATACGGGACGCTTCATATCATTCATACTCCGTCCCCTCCTGCATCTGCCGATGCTTGCTCCGTACAATATTGCAGGATCTGCCGCTCTGCATAGATCTGATTCGCAAAAGCAATCGCGGTTGCGGTCAGCGTACGATCCTCGCGGCGAAGCACAGACAGCGCAGACAGATCGTCCGCATCCGATACCGTGCAGTGCAGAACCTGCTCAAAGACCGTACAGAAGCGATCATGGAGCGCCGCGTTCTCCGCACCGGAAGCGCGATACTGTGCGATCAGCTCCCCGCACAATCCGATGGAAAGCACCTGCTTTGCGCAGAATAGCATCATCAGTGATGAAACTGCTGCGCGGTCGTAGCGCTTTTTGACGGGAGGTGCAATCACCTTCTGCTTGACATAGTTATTGATCATCGTAGCAGTAATACCGCACGATTCATCGTCCGTATCGTAGAACACAGCAAGCTTCTGTGAAAGATAGCCAACCACCTGATCCATATACAGATCAATTTCCGGCAGCTCCTGCCACCGCGGAAATGAAAACGCCGCGATCTGTGTTCGCCACGCGTCCAGACGCGAGCAAGCCTCAGCTCCTGTTTGCGGATTTGCCATGGATATCATCCTTTCTGTCAGGAATTCTTATAGAATAATTATATCATATTTTCGGTGAAAGTCAAGAGGAGAATCACATCTTGTATCCAATACGATGTCAATACTTGATTTTTTTGGCGATCTGTGGTATGATATCATCATACCATCGAAAAAGGAGTCTGTCATGTCGCAACGCCGAAAAGCATATCTTGAGATCACGAATCTCTGCAACCTATCGTGTGCCTTCTGTCCGGGCACCTCCCGTCCCCCACATCGGCTTTCGGAGGAGGAATTTTTGATTCTTGCGGAAAAGCTGCGGCCATGGGCATCCTATCTCTACTTTCATCTGATGGGAGAGCCGTGTGCACATCCGCTGCTCCCCCGATTTCTTGCTCTTGCAAACAATATGGGCTTCCAAACGATCATAACGACAAACGGAACGCTTCTGCCGTCACGTGCAGACGCGCTCCTGCAGCCGGAATCGCGTCCGCACAAGATCAGCATCTCCCTGCACGCGTTTGAGGCCAACGACTGTCCCATTCCCTTTCCCGCATATCTCGACGGATGTACGTCGTTCGCCCGGCGCGCCGCGGAAGCAGGCGTTATCACCGTGCTCAGGCTGTGGAATCTGGACGGGAGAGCCGAGGGCGCATTGCATGAAAAAAACGACGAGATCTTAAACCATCTGCATACAGTCTTCCCGGATCCGTGGACGGAAACGCGCTCCGGGTATCGTCTTTCCGACCGGATATTTTTGGAATGGGGAGAAAAGTTTGACTGGCCGCATCCCAATGCGCCGCTGCGGTCAGACGAGGGCTTCTGCTACGCCCTGCGCGATCAGGTCGGCGTCCTGAGCAACGGCACAGTCGTGCCCTGCTGTCTGGACGGGGACGGGTGTATGCCGCTTGGCAATCTGTTTTCGCAAACGCTGGAGGAGATCCTGTCCTCCCCGCGCGCCCATGCACTGTACGACGGCTTTACCGCGCATAAATGCAGTGAGGATCTGTGCCGCCGCTGTATGCGTGCCGGATATTACCGCCGCACAAAATAAGTGTGGCATATGCAGCGGCACACGCCGCGACGCCCCCGTCCTTATAACGGGATGTCCCCTGCACTGTGTACGGCAAAAAATATGGGGCTGCTGCAAGCTGAAAGCTAGCGGCAGCCCGGGGGCACAAGGTGACACGAATTTCCCGATTTTCAAGCGAAAATCGCATGAAAATGCCCCTTGGCTGAGGGGCAAGGGAAGCTTCCTGGGAGGTGCTGCAAGAGCTTGCAACACCTCGGCGTTCTTTTGCTCCAACGGCAGATCAAAGACCGGAGAAGACGCGGATCGCATTTGCGACGTCGATCTTCATTGCCTCTGTTGCCGCCTTCAGTATATCGTGATACTGCGTGAAGGTCTTTCCGTTGATGGCCTCAGCCCCTGCCTTGGACATATAGGTATAATAATTGATCTTCGAGATGCCAAGGGAAATCACGCGGCGGTAATCGTCCACAGAAACGCCGGAGCCGCCGTGCATGACCAGCGGCACGGAAACCAGGGAGTCGATCTTTGCAAGGCGATCGAAATCCAGCTTTGGTTCCTTGACATACAGACCGTGAACCGTTCCGAATGCGCAGGCAAGTGCGTCGATGCCGGTTTCCTCAACAAAGCGCTTTGCCATATCTGGATCGGTGTAAATTGACTCCGGGCACTCCATATCAGTGGCATTTCCGCCCTCTCTTGCGCCCATGGAGCCGATCTCTGCCTCCACAGAGGCGCCCGTACGTGCTGCCATGCGGACTGCCTCCTTGGTCTTCTCAAAGTTTTCCTCGTGAGAAAGGGCCGATCCGTCGAACATTACGCCGGTAAAGCCGAGCGCAAGACCGCGTTCAATGTATGCAAGATCCGTACCGTGGTCAAGATGCACGCATACGGGAACACTTGCACGCTTTGCCGCCGCCAGCATAATGGGGGCAACCTCCTCCATGGTACACAGTCCCATCTCCTCGTGCACCTGTGCGTGCATCAGGATTACGGGCTGATCCAACTCCTCCGCCGCAGCAATGATTGCGCGCAGAGAGGCGAGGTTGGGCGTATTGAATGAGCCAACCGCAATACGGCGCTCCTTGGCAATCGCAAGAATTTCCTTCAGTGTAACAAGCATATTTTATTTCTCCTTTTGAGTAAAATTTTCTGTACGTATGGATTTACAGGGGTGTGCGTCAAGGCGTCTGCTCAGCCGAATGCAGCGGAATGGGAGGCACAAGCGCAAGCGTATCACGAAGCACGACACCGCACCGCTGTGCAATATCCCTTGCCTGCTCTACCGCCTGCGGCAGATACAGCGCATCCGGCGTATGTGCGTCGCATCCGATGATCGCCTCACAGCCTGCTTCACCGGCAATTCGCCAGAACGCTTCATTTGGATACCATCGATTGTCAATGATACCAAGCAGGTTGAGCTCGAGCGGAATACGTGCATCACGTGCCGCCCGGCACATCCGAAGCATTCCCTCATGATAAAGCGCAGGATCCCCTGCCCAGCGGAACAGATCGGGATGGGCAAGACAAGAGTATACCCCGGAGCCGATCGCACCGAGCATACGGTCCACGTACGCATCCAGCTTCCATTGTTCAGCGTGCATCCCGCCCGAATATTCATCCGAACCGCCGCCACGGGCGCGCACGAGCGGATTTTCATTTTCCAAGAAGTGTTGTCCGACGATCAGATAGTCCACGGGATACCGGCATATTGCAGCAAGACTTTGCTCAAAATACCTTGGATAGTATTCCATTTCGTATCCAATCAGAATCTGAATGTCGCTGCGGTATTCCTCTCGCAGCGCACAAAGCGTCGATACGTATTCCTCCGTTTGCTCCGGCAGCATCCGGAAGCCGGATACGTATCCGCCATCAAACAGCTGCGGTGCGTGATCGGAAAAGCCGAGTGTCCGGATGCCGGACCGGATTGCCCGTTCAATATATTCCCGCTCATCACCGGATGCGTGGTGACAGCGCATCGTATGGGTATGGTAATTTGCAATGAGATACTTCTGCATAACAGGACTTATAAAGGCTCCTTCCCACATCTCAAATGACCTTATTTTATTATACCGCACATCCGGATTTCTGTCAATAGGAGCAGCAGATTTTTCGGCAAAGCTTGCCACAAATATCCAGAAGTGAATTCCCTTGATAATTTTTTGACATTTTATGATAAACCACTTGCGGAAAACAAAAATATGTGATATAATATACATTGGTATCAAATGAGCATCGGTTTCCGCATCAAAGGAAGTCGATGCGCATCTACTACAAATTTTAAGGAGGATATGATCCATGCAAAAGAAAATCAGCAGCAATCCTTTCAATGGCACCCCGGAACAGGAAGCGAAGCTGCAGGAAGTGATTGCCGCTCATAAGGATGACAAAAGCCGTCTTATGGCTGTCATGCAGGAAGCACAGGAAATCTACGGCTACCTTCCCATGGAAGTACAGAACATGATCGCAGAAGGTATGGAGGTTCCGCTGGAAAAGGTCTTCGGTGTCGCTACCTTCTACGCACAGTTCTCTCTCACTCAGAAGGGCCAGTACCACATCGCAGTATGCCTTGGTACCGCCTGCTACGTCAAGGGCTCCGGTCTCATCTTCGACGCCTTCCAGAAGGAGCTTGGCATCGGCGGTGACGAATGCTCTGCGGACGGCAAGTATTCCCTTGCTGCTACCCGCTGCATCGGTGCCTGTGGTCTTGCGCCCGTTCTCACCGTTAACGATGAGGTATACGGCAGACTGACCGACAAGGATGTTCCCGGCATTCTCGCAAAGTATAAATAATACGAAAATCCGGCAAATGGTGCTCTTGCACCGGATATGGAGAAGCTATGAAAATCAGTGAAATCAGCAAGCTCCTCGATGCTCAGATTCTGACCGGAGAGGACGCCTCTGACCGTGAGATTACATCTGCCTGCTGCAGCGATATGATGAGCGACGTGCTTGCTTACGTTAAGGATCAGGGTATGCTTCTGACCGGACTCGTCAATTCCCAGGTTATTCGTACCGCAAATATGATGGATATGCACTGCATCGTTTTCGTCCGCTCCAAGAATCCCACCGAGGAAATGCTGGAACTTGCACAGGAATGCGGCATCGTCGTCATGCGTTCTTCTCTGCGCGCCTACGTTGCCTGCGGAAAGCTTTGGATGGCAGGTCTTACCCAGGATACGGAGGATTGCGATGTCTGAGGCTGTGAAATTCCGTTTCGACGTAGACGGCTCCGATTTTTCGTCTGCCGGCGCTGCGTCCGTTATGGTAAAGAAAAAGCTGCGTCAGCTCGGTTATCCACCGGAAATCATACGCAAAGTCTCCATTGCCATGTATGAGGGCGAGATCAATATGGTCATCCATGCCAACGGCGGCACAGCCGAGGTGGAGGTATATGACGACGTCATCATCATTACACTTTCAGATACCGGCCCCGGTATTCCGGACGTCGCACTTGCGATGCAGGAGGGCTACTCCACGGCACGCGAGAACATTCGGACACTCGGATTCGGTGCGGGCATGGGGCTGCCCAATATGAAAAAGTATACTGACTCCATGGAGATCGACACAAGGATCGGCGAAGGAACCACCATTACGATGAAGGTCTATCTTTGAGCCGTCCGCAAAACCCATGTATCGAGGTGTGTATGAAAACAGATTACAAGCATTCAGTCGCACTTTCCGACAACAAGTGCAAGGGATGTACAACCTGTCTCAAGCGCTGCCCGACTGAGGCCATCCGTATTCGCGGCGGCCATGCGGTAATCAACCCCGCACGCTGCATCGATTGCGGAGAGTGCATCAAGGTTTGCCCCTATAAGGCAAAAAAAGCAACGCATGATGATCTGTCCGTCCTCGGTAAATACAAATACAAGGTCGCTCTGCCCGCACCATCGCTGTACGGACAGTTTGACAATCTCGACAATATCGGCTACATCATCCGCGGTCTGCGCGATCTCGGCTTCGACGATGTGTTTGAAGTCGCGTGTGCAGCGGAGCTGGTTACTGCCTACACCCGGTATTATATCAAGCGAGAGGGATTGAAAAAGCCCATCATCAGCTCTGCTTGTCCGACAATCACACGCATGATCAGCATGAACTATCCGTCCCTGTGCGAAAACATCATGCCGATCCTGCCCCCTGTTGATATTGCCGCATATCTGGCACGGAAGAAGGTACTGGAGGAGCATCCGGATCTGACGGAGGATGACATCGGTATTATCTTCATTTCCCCCTGCCCTGCCAAGGTCAGCTACGTTCGCAATTCCTTTGCGGGAGATCGCAACTACATCTCCGCTACCGTTTCGGTGCGTGACGTGTATTTTGCGCTTCTCGACGTTATGGATAAGCGTGCGGGTGAGCCGCTCGATACCACAGAATCCGGTATGATCGGCATCGGCTGGGCATCAACCGGAGGAGAATCCTCTGCGATTCTCAACGAACGCTATCTTGCCGCAGACGGCATTGAAAACTGCATCCGCGTGCTCGACCAGATCGACAATTCCGATTTTACGAATCTCGATTTTATTGAGCTCAACGCCTGCTCCGGCGGTTGTGTCGGAGGTGCGATGACCGTCGCAAATCCGTATATCGCACAGGCACGACTGCACTCGCTCAAGCGGTATCTGCCCGTTTCCCCGAACAGACCGGTCGGCGAATGGATCCCGGATGCGTTCTTCAATGAAAAGGGTGTGGAGTACAACCCCTACGCACGCCTGTCTGCAGACCGGCATACGGCCATGCGCATGATGAGTGATATCGAGGAGATCACCGGATGCCTGCCCGGCATCGACTGCGGCTCCTGCGGTGCCCCCACCTGTATGGCATTTGCTGAGGATATTGTTAAAAACGAAACCAATGCGGATGAATGCACGGTTATTATGCGTGAGCTTTTCCACGAGTACATTGAGGAAAAGAAAACAGAGTCCATTCTTGAGCGCTTGAAGCCGATCTCCAGACGCAGCGGTGAAGCTGAGGAGGAGAGCTCATCATGACAGTCAAAGAGCTGGCAGAGGCCCTGTCCCTCAAGATCCTGACAAACGAATCACAGCCAGAGCTTGACAGAGAGATCTCCGGAGTTTACGTCGGAGACCTGCTCAGCCGCGCAATGAGCCGTGTGGAGGCAGACAACCTCTGGATAACCATCATGTCAAACGTCAACGTCATTGCAGTAGCTGCGCTGACGGATCCGGCCTGCATTCTCTTATGCGAGGATGTGGAGGCGGATGACGACGTGCGTGCCAGAGCTTGTGAAAACGGAATTACGCTGCTTGGAAGTCCGCGCAGCGCATACGAGCTGTGCGTGGAATACCACAAGCAAATCGACACGTTCTCATGAGCCGTTATCTGACCGATCTTCACATTCACTCCTGTCTTTCCCCCTGCGGGGACGACGAAATGACACCCGGCAATATCGCCGGTATGGCGATACTCAACGGCTTGCAGATCGCCGCATTAACCGACCACAATACAGCAAAAAACTGCCCTGCCTTTTTCCGGGCTGCAAAAGGATACGGGCTGATTCCGATTGCCGGCATGGAGCTGACAACTGCAGAGGATATTCACGCAGTCTGCCTTTTCCGCGACTTGGAATCCGCACTCGATTTCGACAGATTCGTTGAAACGAAGCGAATGCCTATCCGCAATAAGCCGGCCATATTCGGAAACCAACTGCTCATCGGTGATAATGATGAGGTCATAGGAGAGGAAGAAAATCTCCTCATCTATGCTACCTCTCTGTCTCTCGATGAAGCACACAGCGAGGTACTCGCCCGCGGCGGTGTTTGCTATCCGGCACACATTGACCGTTCCTCAAACGGCATTATTTCCATGCTCGGTGACTTTCCGCCGGAGCCGGAATTTACTGCGTTTGAATTAAACCGTGCCTCTGCACTCGATCAGTGCCTGCAGCGTCACGCCGTCTTATCAGGTCGGCACCTCGTGCACGTTGCAGCGTCCGATGCCCACACACTCACCGATATTTCCGAGGAGGGGTTTGCAATCGAGCTCGACGATGAACCGTATTCGTCCCGCCTGGTAACAAATCGTCTCATCGACTATCTCTTGAAACAGGAGCATTGAATCAGAAAATGGACGAGTTATCGCTATACGTTCTGGATATCACCATGAACTCAGTCCGCGCCGGCGCGACGGAAATCTCCATCACACTGTGCGAGGAGGGGGATTGGCTTGATTTCACCGTGTCCGATAACGGATGCGGCATGACAGAGGAACAGGTACAGCGTCTGAGTGATCCGTTTTTCACAACGCGAAAAACGCGGAAGGTCGGACTCGGTATTCCGTTTCTCACAATGCTTGCAGAGATGACGGGCGGCTACGTTCGTATTACATCTGTGCACGAATCCGTGTCAGAGAAGCACGGCACGGTAACCTGTGCGCGCTTTGGAAAAAACCATATTGATTTTATTCCACTGGGCGATATGATCGAAACCGTCAAGGTCCTCATTCAAGGATCACCCAACGTGAATTTCACGTATCTGCACCAGACTGAGGCAGGAAACGTTTCCCTGTCCTGTGCTGAGCTTCGTGAAATTCTGGAGGACGTACCGCTCAATGAGCCGGAAATCCTCGCTTGGATCGGTGACAATCTCCGTGAGCAATATCTGGCACTGTCACAAAAGTAACACCCATAAACAAAAAATTTCATAGAAGGAAGGATTTTTACCATGAAGTCACTTGAAGAGCTGAAGGCCATCAAGGCTAAAATGCAGGACAAGGTCAATCTCCGCACCTCCAGCGCACAGACCCGTATCGTTGTCGGTATGGCAACCTGCGGCATTGCAGCAGGTGCACGTCCCGTCCTGGGCGCGTTTGTTGAAGGCATCAACGAGGCTGGCCTCGGTGATGAGGTCATCGTAACCCAGACCGGCTGTATCGGCATTTGCCAGTACGAGCCTGTCGTCGAGGTCTACAAAGGCGATGAAAAGGTCACTTATGTCAAGATGTCCGCTGACCGTGCAAAGGAAGTTATCGAAAAGCACATTAAGGGCGGTCAGGTTGTTGCCGAGTACACCATCGGTGAAGCTACCAAATAATTAGGAGGGAACAAACCAATGATTCGTTCACACGTTCTTATCTGCGGCGGTACCGGCTGTACTTCGTCCGGCAGTATCGCGCTCCGCGATTTACTCGCTGAGGAGCTGAAGCTCAAAGGCATTGACGAGGAAGTAAAGATCGTCATGACCGGCTGCTTCGGTCTTTGTGCACTTGGTCCGATCATGATCGTTTACCCCGAGGGTACGTTCTATTCCATGGTCCAGAAGGAAGATATTCCCGAGATCGTTGAAGAACACCTGCTCAAGGGCCGTGTCGTTGAACGCCTTGTTTACAACGAAACCAAAAACAACGAAGAAAAGAAAGAAGTTCATGCCTCTCTGAACGATACCGCCTTCTACAAAAAGCAGAAGCGCGTTGCACTTCGCAACTGCGGTGTCATCAACCCTGAGGACATCGACGAATACATCGCACGCGACGGTTACTTCGCACTCGAAAAGGTTCTGACCAAGATGACGCCCGACGAGGTTATCAAGGAGATCCTTGATTCCGGTCTTCGCGGACGCGGCGGCGGCGGATTCCCCACCGGCCGTAAGTGGGCGTTCACCAAGGCTTCTGTTTCCGAAAAGAAGTACGTTGTCTGTAACGCAGACGAGGGTGACCCCGGTGCGTTCATGGACAGATCTCTGCTTGAGGGTGACCCCCATGCACTGATCGAGGCAATGGCAATCTGCGGCTACGCAATCGGATCCGATCAGGGTTACGTCTACGTCCGTGCAGAGTACCCCATCGCCGTCAAGCGTCTGCAGCTTGCGATTGATCAGGCTCGTGAATACGGTCTGCTCGGCAAAAATATTTTCGGCACCGATTTCTCCTTCGATATGGAGATCCGTCTTGGCGCGGGCGCATTCGTCTGCGGTGAGGAAACCGCTCTGATGACCTCCATCGAGGGTAATCGCGGCGAGCCCAGACCGCGTCCTCCGTTCCCCGCTGTCAAGGGTCTGTTCGGCAAGCCTACCGTTGAAAACAACGTAGAAACCTTTGCAAACATCGCGCAGATCATCCTCAACGGAGCTGAATGGTTTGCATCCATGGGTACTGAGAAATCCAAGGGTACCAAGGTCTTCGCACTCGGCGGTAAGATCAAGAACACCGGCCTTGTTGAGATCCCCATGGGTATTACCTTGCGTGAGATCATCGACGAGATCGGCGGCGGCGTTCCCAACGGCAAGAAGTTCAAGGCAGCGCAGACCGGTGGTCCTTCCGGCGGTTGTATCCCCGCGCACCTCATGGATGTTGAAGTCGACTATGACAACCTGACCGCAATGGGCTGTATGATGGGCTCCGGCGGTATGATCGTCATGGACGAGGACAACTGCATGGTCGATATGGCAAAGTTCTTCCTGGAATTCACCGTTGATGAATCCTGCGGTAAGTGCACACCCTGCCGTATCGGTACCAAGAGATTGCTTGAGCTGCTTGACAAGATCACCATGGGTGAGGGCACGCTTGAGGACATCGATCGTATGGAAGAGCTTTGCAATTACATCAAGGCAAACTCCCTCTGCGGTCTTGGTCAGACTGCTCCCAACCCCGTTCTCGCAACCCTCAAGTTCTTCCGTGACGAATATATCGCTCACGTTGTCGATAAGAAGTGTCCTGCCGGCGTCTGCAAGAAGCTGGTTACCTTCGTCATCGATCAGGACAAGTGTATTGGCTGCGGCAAGTGTGCAAAGAACTGCCCCGTTGATACCATCGTCAAGACCGACTACATCGCTCCCGGTCATAAGCTCGCATCCTACAAGATCGAAACCGCAAAGTGCGTAAAGTGCGGCGCGTGTGTCGACGGATGTAAGTTCAATGCCATTTCCAAGCAGTAATTAAGGAGGAGCCAAAACATGGATATGTTAAATTGCAAAGTAAACGGTATCGCAGTCAGCGTACCGGCAGGCTCCACGATTCTGGAAGCCGCAAGAGCAGCAGGTGTCGAAATTCCGACGCTCTGCTACATGAAAGAAATCAACGCAATCGGTGCCTGCCGCATCTGTGTCGTCGAAGCTACCGGCGCACGCGGACTTGTTCCCGCTTGTGTATACCCCGTCAATGACGGTATGGAGATTCAGACCAACTCTGCAAAGGTTCAGGCTGCACGCAAGACCACGCTGGAGCTGATCCTCTCCGCACACGACAAGAAGTGTCTGTCCTGCACGCGTTCCACCAACTGCGAGCTGCAGAAGCTTTGCAACGACTACGGTGTAAGCGCATCGCAGTTCGAAGGCTTCAAGCCGGAATTCGCTATCGACGATTCCGCACCGCACCTTGTCCGTGACAACAACACGTGTATCCTCTGCCGCCGCTGTGTTGCTGTTTGTAACCAGCAGTTTGTCGGCATCCTCGGTGCAAACGACCGTGGTATCGACACCAACATCGGTCAGGCGTTCAAGCTGAACATCAAGGATACCCCCTGTATCTCCTGCGGTCAGTGTACCGTCGTCTGTCCGACCGGTGCTCTCACCGAAAAGGATGATACCGAGCAGGTTTGGACTGCACTTGCAGATCCCACCAAGCACGTCGTCATGATGACCGCTCCCGCTGTCCGTGCAGCGCTCGGCGAAGAATTCGGCATGCCGATCGGTACCGGTGTAGAAGGCAAGATGGTCGCTTCCCTGCGCCGTCTGGGTGCTGACAAGGTATTCGATATCGACTTCGGTGCTGACGTTACCATCGTAGAGGAAGCAACTGAGCTTCTTGACCGTGTCAAGAACGGCGGCGTTCTCCCGATGATCACCTCCTGCTCTCCCGGTTGGGTTCGCTTCTGCGAGCAGTACTATCCTGACCAGATCGACCATATGTCCTCCTGCAAGTCTCCCATGCAGATGACCGGTGCTCTCATCAAGACCTGGTACGCAGAAAAGGAAGGCATCGATCCCAAGGATATCTTCGTCGTTGCAATTATGCCCTGCACCGCAAAGAAGTACGAGATCAAGCGTGACGATCAGAATGCTGCAGGCGTTCCGGACGTTGACGTTTCCATCACCACCCGTGAGCTTGCCCGTATGATCAAGCGCCAGGGTCTGAATTTCACGGCTCTGCCCGACGAAGAGTTTGACAATCCGCTCGGTCAGGATACCGGCGCAGCTGTCATCTTCGGTACGACCGGCGGCGTTATGGAAGCAGCACTCAGAACCGCAAACGACTGGCTCACCGGCTCCGATAATACCGAAATCGTATATGAGGCGGTCCGCGGTAACAAGGCAATCAAGGAAGCTACCCTTGATATCGCCGGCATGACCATCAAAGTCGCTGTCGTTTCCGGCACCAAGGCTGCAAACGAGGTCATGCAGAAGATTCAGTCCGGCGAGGCAGATTGGACCTTCGTTGAAATCATGGGATGCCCCGGCGGTTGTGTCACCGGCGGCGGTCAGCCGATCCACCCGCAGTACGTCCGTGATACCGTTGATATTCACGGTCTTCGTGCAAAGGTCCTCTACGATCAGGACGAGGCTGCTGTTCTCAGAAAGTCTCACGAGTCCCCCGTCGTAAAGGCTCTGTACGAGGAGTACTACAAGGACGGTTACGGATGCCATAAGGCCCATCACGACCTGCACACCACCTATAAGGCTGGTAAGAAGTTCTGATATCTTATAAAGAACAAGAAGCCCTGTTTCTTTTGAAGCAGGGCTTCCTTATATGATCGATATGATCGCAGCTTCTCCTTGCAATCAGGCGGCACGTATAAGGTCGCCCTGTCGCCTTGACATTTTCAGAAAACTGTGCTATACTGTATATGGCGGTAGAATGGGACCGCGGCAGACACATCACACCACCGTAATTCCTTTCATAGAACAGCCGCCGATTCCAAAGCATCGCTCCATACGAGGATGGCACAACGTGAGGTAGTACCAAATGAATCTATGCGACATTTTGTTTGTTTCCGATCTTGACGGGACGCTCCTGCGGCCCGACGTAACGCTTGATCCAAAAGATGCGGCACAGCTCAATGCTCTGGCGGAGGCCGGTGTGCGTATTACGTATGCAACGGCACGTACCATTCGATCCGTGTCCCATATTTTATCCGATCTGCATTTTGCCCCCGATTCTCCGCCCGTAGCTCTGATGAACGGTGTACTTATCCGCGATATGGCGCGCGGCGTATATCTGGATATTGCCGCAATGTCGCCCGAAACCTCCGCAATGCTGCTTCGTGCGATGTCAGATGCCGGTGCGTCCCCGTTTATCTATGCGCTGAATGATGCAGGCGAATTGTTCACCTACTACCATTCCCTGCCCAACGATGCCATGCGGACATTCATGGATGACCGCATCCGGCTCTACCAAAAGCCGTTTCAGCAGATTGAAACGACGGATGATATTCGCGAAACCGTGATATACTGCTGTCTTCTCGGATCCGAGCAGGACATTCTCCGCGCAGAAGCAGCAATTCAGGGCATACCGAAAATCCGCTTTACCTCCTATCGCGACAATTACGATCCCTCTGTCTTTTATCTGGAGATTTTCGACGAGCGCGCAGACAAGCGCCATGCTGTGGAGGCACTGCGCACCGTCACCAGTGCAAAAACCGTCGTCTGCTTCGGAGATAACCTCAATGATATTCCAATGTTTGAGGCAAGTGATATCCGCGTCGCAGTATCCGGCGCACATCCTGAATTGAAGACACGTGCCGATGCGATTGCGCACGACGGCGTAACCGCGTGGATCGTGCAGTATCTCAAGGACAACGCGCTCCTCTGATGCACACAAAAAAAAAACGAGGTGTTGCAAGAACTTGCAACACCTCGGTCATTTTTTTGGCCGCAGCACGTACATACTGCGGCCAAAATCGTATCAAACTTATTCGACGACGAAGATGAACGGATATACTTCCTGTCCGCCCTCGACGGTATAGAATTCCAGATCCGGGAAGCGTTCAGCCGCCAGCTCCTGCAGAGCGGCGATATCCTCCTCCTTGGTATCACAGCCGATAAACGCGGTCACAAGGTACATATCATCCGCACCCACACGCTCAAGAAGACCGATGGCAGCAGTAACGATATCCTTTTCGGAAACCATCATTTCTTTTCCTACGAATCCAATATAATCGCCGCAGGAGATCGTGACACCGTTGAGCTGTGCATCACGGATAGAGGGGCTGACGTAGCCTGTCGTAACCATATCCATAGCATCACGGAAGGTCTGTGCAATGAGCTCTGCATCGCCGGACTGGAAGTTCATAGACGAAATTGCCGCATAACCCTTACCAAGGTCCTTGGACTCGATGACAGTAACCTCACCGTCCTCCCAAAGCTGTGCCGCCTGCTTTGCAGCCATAACAATGTTTCCGTTATTGGGGAATACGAAGATGTGGTCCGCATTGACCTCGCGGAATGCCGCAAGGAAATCCTGTGCAGAGGGATTCTGCGTTTGTCCGCCCGCTACAACGGCATCCACGCCAAGCTGACAGAACAGCGCCTCAATGCCCGCGCCGGATGCTACCGCAACCGTACCGAAGTCTTTTCTTTTCTTCGGAGGTGCCGGCTTTTCCTCAACGGTAGACTCGCTGTGCTGGACGCTCATATTTTCAATCTTGACGGTCAGAAATTCGCCATACTGGCGGCAGAAGCCAAGCACCTTTTCCGGCGTCAGCGTATGCACGTGTAATTTTACGATGGACTCGGTCTTAAAGCAAACGATGGAGTCGCCGAGTGTCTTCAGGTACTCGATAATCACGGCAGGATCAAATGCGTCGATATCGACCTTGGCATTCTGAAGCTGAAGCAAAAGCTCCGTACAATAGCCGTAGGTCATCTCGCTGTCCGGACCGAATGAGGAGAAATCCTGAACGGGAGCAGCGATTGCAGAAATCTCTCCAAAGCCGTCGATCTCCTCTCCAAGCAGGATCTTATAGAAGCCCTGCATGATATAGAACAGACCTGCTCCGCCGGAGTCGATCACGCCCGCCTCCTTGAGTGCAGCAAGAATATCGGGGGTGCGCTGTAAAGAGTTATACATCTCCTTGATCAGGTCGGAGAACAAGGACGTGATGGTACTGCGATCGTTGATACGGGAAACGGCATATTCCACCGCCTCACGTGCAACCGTCAGGATCGTACCCTCCGTCGGGGTAATAACAGACGCATACGCCTGCTTAACACCCTCCTGCAGCGCAATGCCAAGCACTTTCGCGTCGGCACTTGTGTGTCCGGAAAATCCCTTTGTCATACCGGCAAAGAACTGCGACAGAATGACACCGGAGTTTCCGCGCGCACCAAGCAGCATACCCTGTGAGAGCTTCTTCGTGACGTCTGCCAAATTTGCGGAACGGATCCCCTCAAGTGCTGCAACACCGCCCTCAAGAGTCATTCGCATATTATCACCGGTATCACCGTCCGGCACCGGGAATACATTAAGATTATTTACCTCCTCGGCATTGCTGCGGAGCTGTGCTGCACCGCCGCGCACCATGTTGGCAAACATCTCACCATCCAGATAAGTATTGTTCTCTGTATCTGCTGCTGCCGCCTGTGCTTCGGTCAGCGGTACGTTCTTTTCGTTCTGATTCATGTTATTCCTCGATCATCCATATTTTATAGGAGATATCAGTTAATGCGGGCATCGCCCCAATAGAAGAGTGCAACCGTGCCAGGGCCGGTATGAGAGCCAATAACCGTGCCGATACTGTTGATCAGCACAGGCTCGCTGAGGTTCGGGAAGGAAGCCTCAATCAAATCCGCAACGGCCCGCGCATCTGCCTCACAGTCGGAGTGACAAATATACGCTTTTCCATTATATGCAGTTCCGCCTGCTGCATGCTCACGCATGACCTCAACGATGCGGTTGATCGCACGCTTTTTGGGTCTGAGCTTCTCACGCGGAATCAGCTTACCTGCGTTGTCCATATTCAGAAGCGGGCAAATACCGAGCATACCGCCAATTGCACCGGCTGTCTTGGAAACACGGCCACCCTTGACGAAGAAGGTCAAATCGGAGGAGAAGAACCAAATCTGAAGATTCAGACGGTTTGCCTCTGCCCACTCTGCAGCCTCATCCAGGCTCATACCCTCATCGCGGCGGTCAGCCACAGCATCAACCAAAAGGCCGTAGCCAGAAGCAGCAGACAGCGAGTCAACGATACGGATCTTGCGTTCCGGATACTTTTCCGAGAGCGTTTGGCATGCTGCGCACGCAGACATATACGAGCCGGAAATACCGGAGGAGAGCGTGATATGAAGAATATCCTTCCCTTCCTGCAAAAACGGTTCAAAATACGTCATGTATTCACCGGCGCTGACCTGAGAGGTCTTTGTATCTGCGCCGTCTACCATAGCCTGGTAGAACTGCGGAAACGGCATCGTCTGGCCAAGATCATCGGGATATTCTTTTCCGTCCATGAAATAATGGAAACAAATATAATGAATGTCGCGTTTCTCAAAATGCTCTTTTGCAAGGTCTGCCGTTGAACAACAGCTGAGAATGTAATTATGCATATGCGTTACCTTCCTTGTATTTTTCAAAATATAATAATCTATGGCTGCAAAATATAGATATGCGCATCCGTACAGCGATACGTCGTCGCCAAACCGGAATTGGACTAACCCACTTTATATTTTACCATACTTTTCCCCAAAAATCAAGTACCAAACGCAAGAAAGCCCCAAAGATATAGTGTTTTTTGTCTGCGGATCGTCGTTTGTTGTTTAAAACACTCATCTCGGATATAAAAATTGTACTGATAACCGTCCAGCCGCATAAAAGATAAATACAGCAAATGAAAATATTATTTTTTCAAAAAACTATTGACAATTACTCCTCTTTGTGGTATAATATTTTATGTTCCGGAAGGAACACACATTGGGATATTGTGTAACGGTAGCACAGCAGACTCTGACTCTGTATGTTGGGGTTCGAATCCCTATATCCCAGCCAAAAAAGAACGAAGCAATCGCTTCGTTCTTTTTTTATCCAATCCGAAGGATTGGTATGGAATCTCACCGCAGGTGAGTATGTAATCGCCGTAGGCGTATGGCATCACGCGAGAGCGTGTATTTTTCCTTCGGATTGATTCCATACATCACTTCGTGATGATTCCATTCGCTCCTTCGTCGCGATTCCATGCCGCCTGCGGC